>NZ_JBHWBS010000079.1:11617-37330 GCF_042735655.1 Streptomyces sp. NPDC059567
GTGTTGTGGGTCTTTAGCTGTTTAGCGTGGGCCTCGCGCCCGCCCCGCGCGCCCCCCCCCGCCCGCCCCGGCCCCCCCCCCCCCCCCCGCCGCCTTCTTGCGCCGGGTGCGGCGCTGACCTGGTACTTCCCGCCCCGAGCGGTTCCCGGCCGTGCTCCGGACGCACCGGAATCCAGGATTCCGGTCGTGATGTCACCTTCCGCTCCCGCAAACCTTGTGGCACGGACCTTGTCGAATGGGTGGCCAGGACGTCCGGAAGGGGTGATCATGAGAAGTCCAGAGCGCACTTCCCATGAGGAGGCACGGGTGGCCGAGACTCTGAAGAAGGGCAGCCGGGTGACCGGCGCCGCGCGCGACAAGCTCGCGGCAGACCTGAAGAAGAAGTACGACTCCGGTGCGAGCATCCGGGCGCTGGCCGAGGAAACCGGTCGCTCCTACGGATTCGTCCACCGGATGCTCAGTGAGTCCGGAGTCACGCTGCGTGGACGCGGCGGGGCGACACGGGGCAAGAAGGCCGCCTCGGCCTGACCGGGGCGCGGTTCGTCGGGTCCACCGATTCCTCATGGTGGCCACCCGGTCGACCGGGCGGTCGGCCGGGTGGTTACTGTGCAGTCACTTACGCGTCAGTATTGCTGTCAGTGCTGCACCGGAACCGGAGGCGCCCCATGACTTCGCTCGACTCTGTGCTCGTTTTCGACAAGGACGGTGTACGGCTCACCGTCGAGGACGCCGTTGCCACGGTGACCCTGACCAACCCGGCGAAGCGCAACGCCCAGTCTCCCGCTCTGTGGCGGGCGTTGACGGAAGCCGGACGGTCATTGCCGGGCAGCGTGCGGGTCGTGGTCCTGCGTGGTGAGGGCATGTCCTTCTCCGCCGGGCTCGACCGGCAGGCGTTCACGCCCGAGGGCTTCGACGGAGAGCCGTCCTTCCTCGACTTGGCGCGCGGTTCGGACGACGACCTGGACGCGGTCATCGCCGAGTACCAGGAGGCGTTCACCTGGTGGCGCCGCAGCGACATCGTGTCGATCGCGGCGGTCCAGGGGCACGCCATCGGTGCCGGGTTCCAGCTCGCCCTCGCCTGCGACCTGCGTGTCGTCGCCGAGGACGTGCAGTTCGCCATGCGCGAGACCAGCCTGGGCCTCGTGCCGGACCTGACCGGCACGCACCCTCTGGTCTCCCTCGTCGGCTACGCCCGCGCGCTGGAGATCTGCGCCACGGGCCGCTTCGTCCACGCGGAGGAGGCCGAGCGCATCGGCCTCGCCAACATCGCCGTGCCCGGTGACGAACTCGACGCCGCGGTACGGGACTTGAGCGCCGCGCTGCTCGCCGCGCCGCGTGATGCGGTCATCGAGACCAAGGCGCTGCTCCAGGGCGTCTGCGGACGCACCTACGAGCAGCAGCGCGCCGCCGAGCGCGCCGCCCAGGCGCGCCGTCTGCGCGACCTCGCGGGCCTCGGCGACTGACACCCAGGCCGTCGGCGGATCCGCGCCGGGTCAGCCCACCGCAGAGACCAGCACCGTGACCGTCGTCGCCTCCGGGGCGGCGGCGGTCGCCGCCGTCCGGGCCGCGCGGGCCACGTCCAGCGCGCGATGGCCGGTGGAGACCGCCAGCTCCACACGGAGCAGACCGGGGCTGCGGTGCAGTGGGCTGCCCAGTGTGTCGGTCAACGCCGCCACGCCCTCGACCGCGAGTACCGCCCGAGCCGTCGGGTCCTCCTGCACGGGTGAGGTTCGCCCGGGTGGGTGAGCGGCGGCCGGTGAATCCTGAGCGCCCTCGGCGAGGTCCGTCACGCGGAGATCCACCTCCACGACCGCCAGGCCCAGCGCCCCCTGCGCCGAGGCGAACAGGGCCTCGCGCACCTCCGTCGCGAGCGCGGGCAGCGGCCTGCTCCGCTCGGTCCCGTACTCCGCCGCGAACTCGGCCGAGATCCCGAGAGTCCCCGGGGGCAGTCCGCCCGGCGGCACCGGGAACGGCTCGTCCCCGCCCGCCTCCACCAGCCCCACCCGGAGTGCCCCCGGCACCACCCCTCGTACGGTCGCCGCCGCCCGCAGCAGCACCGCCCGCGCCGCCTGCTCCGTCAGCCACGCACCGTCCGCCGCCTCCCCGAGCGGCAGCAGTCGGCCCGGCCCGAGCCGCTCGCGCACCGCCGCCGCCCATCCCGTTCCCGCTGTCGTCGTCATGTCCCCAGCCTGCCGCATTCCTGGCGCGAGACCGGGCAAGCACGCTTAATGTGGGCAAAGAGGTAGATAGCGGAATGGAAGGGATGAACGGCGATGAATGACCCCGCACACCCCGATGAACCGTCCGTGACCAAGCGCGGCGGCGGCGCCCCGGCGACCCGCGGCCGGACCACCATCGCCGACGGCGTCGTGGAGAAGATCGCCGGCCTTGCAGCCCGTGACGTCCCCGGCGTCCATGCCATGGGCAGCGGTCTCTCCCGCACCTTCGGCGCGGTACGCGAACGCGTGCCCGGCGGAGGGGGCCAGAGATCCGGCGTCTCGCGGGGCGTGAAGGCCGAGGTCGGCGAGGTGCAGACCGCACTCGACCTGGAGATCGTCGTCGAATACGGCGTCTCGATCGCCGATGTGGCCGGCGATGTGCGCGAGAACGTCGTCGCCGCCGTGGAGCGGATGACCGGCCTGGAGGTCGTCGAGGTCAATATCGCGGTCAGCGACGTGAAACTGCCGGACGAAGAGGACGAGGCGCCGGAGCCGCGGCTCCAGTAGCCGTCGGCAGCCCGGCGAAAGGGGCTCAGCATGAGCATGGCGATGATCGGGCTGGTGGCCGGAATGGCCCTCGGCTTCGCCGGATACTTCGGCGGCTTCGGGGCGTTCGTACTGGTCGCGGCCTTGGGCGCGATCGGCTTCGTCGTCGGGCGGTTCCTCGAGGGTGACCTCGAACCCGGCGACTTCTTCCGGAGTCGCGAGCGCGGCGACCGGCGGCGGTGACCGGGGGTGGCAGCGGACCGGGTGGGCCCCGCCGGTCGCGGGGCGACGACGATCGCCGACCGGGTCGTCGCGAAGATCGCCGCGCGGGCCGCGCGGGAGGCGCTCGACAGAGTGCCCCCGGGCGGCTCGCCGCCGCATGCCTCGGTCGTCGTGCAGCGTGACATCGCGCGCATCTCGCTGAGCCTGGAGCTCGCGCATCCCATCGACCTCGGCCGCCAGTGCGGCGCGGTCCGCAGCCATGTGATGCGCCGCGTACGGGAGTTGGTGGGCATGGAGGTGCCCGAGGTGGCCATCCACGTCGAGCGCCTGCATTCCCCGCGCACGGAGCGCGCGTCGGCCGGGCGGAGACTGGCATGACCACGGAGACCGACACCGACACGGGCACCGACTCCGTGCCCGTACGAGAGAAGGCACCGGCCCGCCGCTTCTGGGCCGTCCGGCGGATCCCGGCGGCCCTGGTCGCCCTCATCGTCCTCGGCGGCGCCGGGCTGCTGCTCTACGACGTGGCCGCGGTACGGGCCGATCACACGGCCATGCGCTGGCGACAGGTGCTCGCCGACGACCTGGCGACCCGGCACCTCGACAACGCCTGGGTCCTGGCCGGAGCCTCCGTCGCCGTCGTCCTCGGTGCCTGGCTGCTGCTGCTCGCGGCCACCCCCGGGCTGCGTGCCGTCCTCCCGATGCGGCGCGACCACGCCGACGTACGGGCCGGACTCGACCGCGACGCCGCGGCGATGATCCTGCGGGACCGGGTGATGGAAGTCTCGGGCGTGCAGTCCGTACGGGTACGGATGGGGCGCAAGAAGGTGGCCGTGCGCGCGGTCTCGCACTTCCGCGAACTGGACGAGGTGCGCGCCGACATCGCGAGCGTGGTGACCACGGGAATCGACGAACTCGGGCTCGCCCGGCCACCGGCGTCGACCGTGCGGGTGGCCCGACCGCCGAGGAAGGGGTGAAGGGGTGACCGTCATTCTCCGGCGCGTCAACCGGATCGTGCTCGGACTCGTGGGTCTGCTGCTCGTGGTCGGCGGCGGGGCGGTCCTCGCGGCCGGATTCGATCTGGCGGTGCCCTCGTGGTGGCCGTGGTGGGGCCCTTCCGACGTCCTGCTGAGCAAGGCGGACCGGTACCGATGGCGCGACGAGGGCTGGTGGTGGCCGGCGGTCATCGCCGCCCTCGGGCTCGTCGTGCTGCTCGCCCTGTGGTGGCTGATCGCCCAGTTCCGGCGTGCCCGGCTCGCGGAGGTCCTGGTCGACACCGGCGACGGCGAGGGCGCGACGGTACGGGGGCGGGCGCTGGAGACCGTCCTGGCGGCGGACGCGGCCGCCCAGGACGGCGTGGCCCGCGTCCGGGTCCTCCTGACGGGCCGCCGCACGGCGCCCCGTGCCCGCATCGCCCTGCTTCTGGAGCCCTACGCCTCGCCGGGCGAGGCCCTGACCTCCCTGACCGACGAGGCCCTGGCCGATGTCCGCACCTCGGCGGGCCTGGCCTCACTCCCCGCCGAGGCCCGCCTCCGCGCGACCAAACACGGTGCGCGGAGGGTGACCTGAGGCTCCGTGGCGGAGGCCGCTGCGTCGGCGCGGACCGTCAGAAGCCGTGCCTCGCCCCGCCGTCCACCGAGACCATCACGCCCGTCACGTACGAGGCCGCGGGCGACAGCAGGAACGCCGCCGTGCGGCCGAACTCCTCCGGCGTGCCGTAACGGCGCAGCGGGATACGGGACTCGCTCGCCGCCCGTGCCGCGTCCGCGTCCCCGGACATCGCGTCGAGCGAACGCACCCGGTCCGTGTCGATGCGCCCCGGCAGCACGCCCACGACCCGGATGCCGCGCGGCCCCAGATCGCCCGCGAGGGACTTGGCGAAGCCGGCCAGGCCGGGGCGCAGCCCGTTGGAGATCGTCAGGCCGGGGATCGGCTCGTGGACGGAGCCGGAGAGCACGAAGCCGACGACCCCGCCCTCGGTCAGCGACTCGGCCGCCGCCCGGGCCATCCGCACCGCCCCCAGGAAGACCGTGTCGAACGCCGACGTCCACTGCTCGTCGCTGTTCTCCGCGCCGAAGCCCGGCGCCGGACCGCCCACGCTGACGAGGATGCCGTCGAAGCCCCCGAAGCGGGACCGCGCCTCGGCGATCAGCCGGGCGGGCGCCTCCGGGTCGGCGTTGTCGGCGGCGAGGCCGGCCGCGTCCGGGCCCAGCTCCTCGGCCGCCTCGGCGACCGCCTTCTCCTCGCGCCCGGTGATCAGCACCTTCGCGCCCTCGGCGAGCAGCGCCTCGGCCGACGCCCGGCCGAGCCCACGCGTCGCGCCGGTCACCACGTACACACGGTCCTTCAGTCCAAGATCCATAGCCCTATCCTGCCGCCTTCTCCCAGGGCAGCGCGAGGGCGGTGCCCACCAGGCCGATGTGGCTGAACGCCTGCGGGAAGTTGCCCAGCTGCCGCCGTGCCACCGGGTCGTACTCCTCCGCGAGGAGCCCCACGTCGTTGCGGAGCGCCAGCAGACGCTCGAAGAGCTCCCGTGCCTCGTCCTCCCGTCCGATCATCCGCAGCGCGTCCGCGAGCCAGAAGGAACAGGCGAGAAACGTTCCCTCGCTGCCGGGCAGGCCGTCGACCGAGCCCCCTTCGGTGCTGTAGCGGCGGACGAACCCGCCGTGCGTCAGCTCCTCGCGTACCGCGTCGATCGTCCCCACCACCCGGGGATCGTCCGGCGGCAGGAACCCGACCCGCGGGATCAGCAGCGTGGCCGCGTCCAGCTCCCGTGAGCCGTACGCCTGGGTGAACGCGTTGCGCACCGGGTCGTACCCCTTCGTGCACACCTCCGCGTGGATCTCGTCCCGCATCACCCGCCACCGCGCCACATCCCCGCGCAGGGACGGATCCGCCTCCAACGCGCGCACCGCGCGGTCGGCGGCGACCCAGGCCATGACCTTCGAGTGCACGAAGTGGCGGCGGGGCCCGCGCACCTCCCACAGCCCCTCGTCCGGATTCCGCCAGGTCGACTCCAGGAAGCCCAGCAGGCTCAGTTGCAGGTTCCAGGCGTGCGGCTCGGCGGGGATCCCCGCCGCCCGCGCCATGTCGAGCGAGTCCATGACCTCGCCGTACACATCGAGCTGGAACTGGTCCACCGCCGCGTTCCCGATCCGTACCGGCGCCGATTCCGCGTAGCCGCGCAGCCAGGGCACCGACATCTCGGGCAGCCGCCGCTCACCCCCCGGCCCGTACATGATCTGGAGATCGGCCGGATCGCCCGCCACCGCCCGCAGCAGCCAGTCGCGCCACGCCGCCGCCTCGTCGACATAGCCGGCCGCCAGCAGCGCGCCGAGCGTGAGGGTCGAGTCGCGCAGCCAGCAGGAGCGGTAGTCCCAGTTCCGTACGCCGCCCAGCTCCTCCGGGAGCGAGGTGGTGGGGGCGGCCATGATGCCGCCCGTCGGCGCGTACGTGAGCGCCTTGAGCGTGATCAGCGAGCGCAGCACCGCCTGGCCGTACGGCCCCTCGTACGTACAGCGGGCCGACCAGTCGCGCCAGTCCCGCAGACAGTCCTCGAGCGCGCCGTAGGGGTCGATCAGCTCCGGACGCGGCTCGTGCGAGGGGTGCCAGGTGAGCACGAACGCCACCTTCTCGCCCTCGTCGACCGTGAACGACGACCACGTGGCGAACTGCTGCCCCCAGGTCTTCACCGGCGGGTCGCTGCGCAGCCAGACCGAGTCGGGCCCCGCCACGGCCACCCGATGGCCCTCGCTGCGGCGGACCCACGGCACGATCGAGCCGTAGTCGAAGCGCAGCCGCAGCGCCGCGGTCATCTCGACGCTGCCGCTGACGCCCTCCACGATCCGCATGACATCGGGCGCCTTGTCGCGCTGCGGCATGAAGTCGACGACCTTCACGGTGCCGGTGCGCGTCTCCCAGTACGTCTCCAGAACGAGGGAGTCGCCCGCGTAGCCCCGGCTGGTGCAGGTCGTGGCGCCCTTGGGGGCGATGCGCCAGTGACCGTTGTCCTCGTCGCCGAGCAGCGCGGCGAAGCAGGCGGCCGAGTCGAAGCGGGGCAGACACAGCCAGTCGATCGACCCGTCACGGCCGACGAGCGCGGCCGTCTGCAGATCGCCGATGAGGGCGTAGTCGTCGATACTTTGCGTCACGCTTTGGCGTGTTCCCGGAAGAGACGACGGTCAATCAGGGAGGCGGCTGAGCCGAGGCCCTGTCCGGTCGACCGGACGGTTCGGCGCTAGACGGCGGCGGGGGCGGGCTCCGGGGCTTCCGCGCCTCCGTCGGCGTCGGCCGCGGCCTCCCGGTCGCGCTTCTCACGACGCACCAGGATGACCCAGCCGACCGGCACACCGAACGCGAAGAGCCACCACTGCACGGCATACGCCATGTGCGCGCCGATCGAGTCGTGGTCGGGCTCCGGGACCAGCTCGGGGGTGTTCCCCGCGGACTCGGGCGCCGTCTGCTCCAGGTAGCCGCCGAGGACCTCGCGGCCGAGCAGCTCGGCCTGCTGTGCGCTGTTGATCAGCATCACCTGGCGGTCCGGCAGCCCGCGCAGGTCCTTGATACCGCTGGCGTCGGTCGTCTCGTCCGCCTTCAGACGGCCGATGACGGTGATCTCGCCCTTGGGCGCGGGCGGGACCTCGGGGTACGCCTTCTGGTCGGGGGCGGCCGGGACCCAGCCGCGGTTGACCAGGACGACCCTGCCGTCCTTCAGGACCAGCGGGGTGAGGACCATGTAGCCCTGCTGGTCGTCGGCGTTCGTACGGCGCCGGACGACGACCTCGTGCGCGGTGTCGAAGGTGCCGGTGGCGGTGGTCCGGCGCCAGTAGTCGGCGCGCGGGACGGTGTGACCGGGGGAGGTCAGCTCCTCGATGGGGAGCGGCTTCGCCTCGAGGTTCTCCGCGATCAGGGCGTTCTGGGCGACGCGGCGCTCGTGCCGGTGGAACTGCCAGAAGCCCAGCTCGACCATCGTCGGGACGAGGACGAGGGCGATGAGGGTGAGGATCACCCACTGCCGGGACAACAGGAAGCGGTACACCCCATGACCGTACAACTGTGGTCATGGGGTGCACGCACGGGGGTTCCGGTCGCCCATGGGCGCCGTGGCTCAGACGTGATCGACGATGCCCACCTTTCCCTCCGCGCGGGCGCAGTGCCCGCCGCAGAACCAGCTGCCCTCGACCTCGACGCCCTGGCCGATGATCTGCACTTTGCAGTGCTCACAGATGGGCGCCATGCGGTGAATGGCGCAGGAGAAGCAGTCGAAGACGTGCACCGCGCCCTGCGCGTGCACCTCGAAGGACATGCCGTAATCGTTTCCGCAGACCTCACAACGTGCCATGCGCCACAGGGTGCGACGCGCGCCCGGCGAAGCGTGGGCGGCACGCCCGGTGCGTCACCCGTCTGCCGGGGCCACATCGCGCAGCAACTGGGTGAACGCCGCCTCGTCGACGATCGGCGTACCGAAGGACTTCGCCTTCACCGTCTTGGAGGTCGCGGCGTCCGGGTCGTTGGTGACCAGCAGGCTCGTCAGCCGGGAGACGCTGCCGGCGACATGGAGCCCCGCCTCGAACGCGCGGTCCTCCAGGAGCTCACGGTCGATGGAGGTGTCGCCCGAGAACGCCACCCGCATTCCCTGCTTGAGTGGTTTGTCCGTTTCGTAACGACCGGGGTTGGGATGCGGGCACGGCGGCCGCTTCCGCGAGGGGCGCCAGCTGTTCGAGTGGTACGAGGCCTGGTAGCCGATCCGCGGCGCGGACGGCGTGGATGCCCACTCCGTCAGCGGCCGGCACTCCAGCAGCGGCAGCCGTACGTTCCGCTCGGCGGCCGTGTGCAGACTCGGCCGGAAGGCCTCGGCCAGCACGCGCGCGTCGTCCAGCGCGTTGTGCGCCCGCTGCTGGACCACGCCGAAGTGCGCGGCCAGCGACTCCAGCTTGTGATTGGGCAGCGGAAGCGACAGCTCCTTGGAGAGGGCGATGGTGCACAGCCGCTGCCGCACCGGCGCGGTGCGCTCGGCCCGCGCGTACTCCCGGGCGATCATCTGCCAGTCGAAGATCGCGTTGTGCGCCACCAGGACCCGGCCGTCCAGCCGGGCGGAGAACTCGGCGGCGATCTCCGGGAAGAGCGGCGCGCCCTCCAGCAGGTCACTGGTCAGCCCGTGGATCCAGACGGGTCCCGGGTCCCGCTCCGGATTGACGAGCGTGTACCAGTGGTCCTCGACATTGCCCTGGGCGTCGAGTCGGTAGACGGCAGCCGACACTATCCGGTCGTCGCGGGCGAGTCCGGTGGTCTCCACGTCGACGACCGCGTACCCCTGTGGGTAGGCGGCCGGCCACGTCGCTGCTGTCGTACGGTCGTCGAGCATGGTCACTGAGAATACGGGCCGTCGCCGACAACGCCGCCCCCGGTGTCCACTCGGGCGCCGGATTCCGGTCACGACGTTGACGCCCCACCCCGCTCGCCGCGGCCATGGTGCGGCGCCCGCGGGCCAGTTCACCCGGCGCGGTCCGCCCCGCTCACCCCAGCAGGGCCACCAGGTCCCCGGCCGCCGCCTGTTCCAGCCCGCAGCCGTCCACCGGTCCGGGCAGCAGACGGTAGACCGTGCCCGTCACCTTGTCGGGCTCGACGTCACCGTCCAGGAGGGCGAGGAAGGCGTGCCGGCCGTTCGCCGCCCGCGCCGCCGTCGCCCGTCCGTCCTCGGCCGTCCGTCGCAGATCCGGCGCCCCCGCCGTACGGATCCGGTCCGCGAAGGAGCCGGCCTCCTCGTCGGGACGCCGCGCGTACTCCCACACCTCGGCGGCGCGCTCGTGCCCGCGCCGCAGCACCACGACCCGGTCCGAGCGCGCGGCGGCATGCCAGACGGCCAGGTCCCAGAGCGTCGTCCGGCCGGCGGTGAAGTACTGGTACAGGTCCCTGCCGACCCGGCCCAGGTCGGCGCTGTGCGCGGACACGCTCTGGAAACCTTCGGACGGCGGCAGGTGCAGGTCCGTCCAGAGGAAGGTGCGGTGCTCCAGGTCCACCAGCAACGGCACATGGATCCGGGCGTCGCCCGCGAGGTCCTTGGCCGCGGCGCAGCGTCTCGGCCACGCGCGCGTGCCACCGAATCAATCCGGGACCCCGCCATGGGGCCTCAACAGACCGTCCACCAAGGCCCGTACGGAGGTGGTGAAGAGCCGCTCCGGGTCGACCGGAGCCGCCAGGGCGCGGGTGAGGGCGGGGTCGGGCGGGTCGGTCGTCTCCGACTGCCAGAGCTCCACCTCCGCGGGCGACTGGACCGGCGCCCGTTCGCGGTTGCGCTCGACCAGGACGTGGCCGACGACCTGGACCTGTACGGCCCGCACCACCTCCGCCGCCCGCGCGCCGCGCAGTCCCGCCGCGTGCACCTCGTGGGCCAGGGCGCGCTGGGCGGGCAGGAACATCCGCTCCGTCAGGCCCCGTTCGTGCACCATCGCCACCAGATGCGGGCGCTCCCGCAGATCCCGTCGGAGCGCGCGGGCCACCGAGACGATCCGGGCTGCGGGAGTGCGGCCGTGCGGGGTGATCGCGGAGAGATCGGCGACCGTCCGCTCGACCAGCGCGTCCAGCAGGGACTCCCGGTTGCCGACGTGCCAGTAGATCGAGGTGACCGCGGTGCCGAGCTCGGCGGCGAGCTTGCGCATGGTCAGGGCGTCCGGGCCGTGCTGCTTCACCAGAGCGGCGGCGGTCTCCAGCACCTCCTCGCGGGTGAGTGCGGTGCGCGCCATCTGCTCCCCCCAACTCTGTTGCCTGCACGGCTCTTTACCCTTCATCGCCGCCGGTGTAACTGTGTTACAGACCCGACCCGCTGAAGGGTGGTACGTCCATGGCACGAGTACGGTACGGGGCACGCACCGACGCCGAGATCACGGCGGCCCGCACGAAGAGCGCGAAGCTCCCCGACATCTGGTCCACCGGAGTGGTCGCCGTATGGGAGACCGATCCGGACGTGGTGGCGGCCGTCCTGCCGCCCCCGCTGAAACCCACCGAACGGCCCCTCGTACGGGCGAACATCTCCCAGGTCGACCTGCCCGGCTATCCCCTCGGCGCCGGCTCCGTCGCCGTCGCCGCCGCCCACGGCGACCAGGAGGGCTGGTATCCGCTCGTCATGCCGATGACCCTGGAGCGCGCCCTCATCGGCGGCCGTGAGGTCTTCGGCGAACCGAAGAAGCTCGGCGAGGTCGTCGTCGAACGCGACGGGCTCGTCGTCCGCGCCGCGCTCGGGCGGCACGGCATCGACTTCGTCGAGGTGCGCGGAGCGGTCTCCGGCCCGCTGCCGCTCCCCGAACCCGCCGAGAAGACCGACTTCTACTTCAAGTTCCTGCCGGGCGTGGACGGCACGGGCTTCGACGCCGAGCCCGTCCTCGTCCACTGCGTCCGGGCCGAGAAGGTGCGCAAGCTGGAGCGGATCACCGGGGACGTCGTCCTGCGCGAGTCCATGTACGACCCCGTCGCCGACCTCCCCGTCCGCCGGATCGTCGAGATCACCATCGGCGAGAAGACCACCGACCAGAAGGGCCGGGTCGTGGAACGGGTCAGCGCCCAGGCCCTCCTGCCGTACATCCACCAGCGGTACGACGACCCGCAGCAGCTCCTCGACGGTCCGCCGGAAGGGAGCGTGTGATGGAGCTGCGTCGGGGTCAGGTCGCCGTCGTCACCGGCGCGGCGAGCGGCATCGGGCTCGCCATGGCGCGCCGCTTCGCCGCCGAGGGGCTCGCCGTCGTCCTCGGCGACGTGGAGGAGACCGCGCTCGCCAAGGCGGCCGGTGAACTGATGGAGGAGGGCGCTCAGGTCCTCGCCCGTACCGTCGACGTGAGCGAACCCGACTCCGTACGGGCCCTCGCGGACGCCGCGTACGACACCTTCGGCGCCGTCCATGTCCTCTGCAACAACGCCGGGGTCGGCTCCGGCGCCGAGGGCCGCATGTGGGAGCACGAGCCCAACGACTGGAAGTGGGCCTTCGCCGTCAACGTCTGGGGCGTCTTCCACGGCATCCAGGCGTTCGTCCCGCGCATGCTCGCCGGTGGTGAGCCCGGGCACGTCGTCAACACCTCGTCCGGCGACGGCGGGATCGCCCCGCTGCCGACCGCCTCCGTCTACGCCGTCACCAAATCGGCCGTCGTCACGATGACCGAGTCGCTCTACGCGCACCTGAAGGCCGAGCACGCGCGCGTGGGGGCGTCCGTGCTCTTCCCCGGCCCGCACATGCTGCGCACCGGCCTGTGGGAGTCGCACCGCAACAGGCCCGAGCGGTACGCCAAGGAGCGGCCGCGCAAGACCCCGTACCGGAGCCTCGACCAGTGGGAGGCGGCCATGAAGGAGGCCGGGCACGAGGTCGCCTTCACCCCCGTCGAGGAGGTCGCCGAGCACGTCGTCGACGGCATCCGCGCCGACCGGTTCTGGATGCTCCCGGCGAGCGAGCACAGCGACCGGCAGATCCGGGCGCGCTCGCAGTCGATGCTCGACCGCGCCAACCCGTCGTACCTGGAGAGCTTCATCCTCGACTGAGGGGTGCCCCATGCGTCATGAAGACCCGTATCTGATCATCTCCTCCGACTGCCACGCCGGTCTGCCCACCGAGCGCTACCGGCCCTATCTGGACTCCCGGTTCCACCGCGCCTTCGACGAGTTCCTCGCCGGGCGGGACGCCCGCCGCGAGGCCATGACCCGGCTCGGGGTGCGCAACGAGGCGTTCGCGAACAAGTGGTTCAGCGACAACGAGGAAGGCCTGCGGGGCGGTTGGGACGCCGCCCAGCGGCTCAAGGAGCTCGACGGGGACGGTGTGGCGGCCGAGGTCGTCTTCCCCGACGCGGACGCCGTCGACAGCCAGACCGCCGCACCCTTCGGGGTCGGCCTCGGGCTCTCCGGCGACCAGGATCCGGAGCTCGGCATGGCGGGCGCGCAGGCGCACAACCGCTGGCTGGCCGAGTTCGTCGGACAGAATCCCGAGCGGCACTGCGGAGTGGCGCTGCTGCCGATCACGGCCGAGCCGTCGAAGGTCGTCGCCGAGATCCACCGGGCCAAGGAGTCGGGGCTCGGGGCGCTGATGATCCCCTCCATGTGGGTGGACAAGGAGCCGTACCA
Source organism: Streptomyces sp. NPDC059567 (assembly GCF_042735655.1). NCBI lineage: Bacteria > Bacillati > Actinomycetota > Actinomycetes > Kitasatosporales > Streptomycetaceae > Streptomyces > Streptomyces sp. NPDC059567. Next base: position 24,643 of record NZ_JBHWBS010000079.1, read on the forward strand.
CGACCGGCGTTACGACCCGATCTGGGCGGCGGCCGCCGAGACGGGGATGCCGCTGGTCACCCACTCCGGCGCCGCGCCCCGCGAGGAGTACGGCGACCACCTCGGCATCTATGTCAGCGAGGTGACCTGGTGGCCGGCCAGGCCGCTGTGGTTCCTGCTCTGGTCCGGGGTCTTCGAGCGGCACCCCGGGCTGAGGTTCGGCGTCGCCGAGTCGGGCTGCTGGTGGCTGCCGAACCTGCTGTGGTTCATGGACCGGCTCTACCTGGGCGCGCACGGCGGCAAGAAGCTGTCCCCATTCGCGGAGCTGAAGCGGCCGCCGAGCGAATACCTGGACCGCCAGGTCTTCGTCTGCGCCACCAACACCAAGCGGCGGGAGCTGGCCCAGCGGTACGAGATCGGTGTGGACAACATCCTGTGGGGCTCCGACTTCCCGCACCCGGAGGGGACCTGGCCCAACACGCGCGCGTGGCTGCGGAACACGTTCCACGACATCCCGGTGGCGGAGACGCGCCGGATGCTGGGTCTCGCGGCCGCCGAGGTCTTCGGATTCGATGTTCGAACATTGGATCCGATCGCCAAGCGCATCGGCCCGACCCCCGCCGAACTGGGCCAGTCGCCCGACCAGGCCGCGGTGGAGGCGTCCTGGGCGCGCTCCCGCGAGGTCGGCCGCCATTGGCTGACGGACCACGACTTCCCCACACTGGGGGTGAGCTGATGGGCCGCTACACCGTCATCTCGGCGGACTGCCACGCGGGCGCCGACCTGCTCGACTACAAGCCGTACCTGGAGAAGAGGCACCACGACGACTTCGACGCCTGGGCCGCCGGCTACGTCAACCCGTACGAGGACCTGCTCGCCGACACCGCCGACCGCAACTGGAACTCGGGGCGGCGGCTGCGCGAGCTGGAGGCGGACGGGATCGTCGCGGAGGTCGTCTTCCCCAACACGATCCCGCCGTTCTTCCCCTCCGCCTCCCTGATGGCACCGGCCCCGAGCCGCGAGGAGTTCGAGCAGCGCTGGGCCGGGCTGCGCGCGCACAACCGCTGGCTGGCCGAGTTCTGCGCGGACGCGCCCGGACGCCGGGCGGGTGTGGCGCAGATCCTCCTCAACGACGTCGACGAGGCGGTACGGGAGATCCGCCGCACCAAGGAGGCGGGCCTCACCGGCGGCATCCTCCTGCCCGGTGCCCCGCCCGGCAGCGGGATCCCCGAGCTGTACTCGCAGACGTACGACCCGATCTGGGCGGTCTGCGCGGAGCTGGACGTCCCCGTCAACCACCACGGCGGTTCCGCCTCGCCCCCGCTCGGCGACGAACCCGCCGCGCGTGCGGTGTTCATGGTGGAGACGACCTGGTTCTCGCACCGGGCGCTGTGGCACCTCGTCTTCGGCGGCGCCTTCCGCCGCCACCCCGAGCTGAAGCTCGTCCTGACCGAACAGGGCTCGGGCTGGATCCCCGGGGTCATGGACATGCTGGACTACTACCACGCGCGCCTGGTCGCGGCGGCCTCGCGGGCCGCCACCGCCGAGTCCAAGTTCGGAGCGGGCCTCGCCGAGTCCATGGGCAAGGGCCCCAGCGAGGTCTGGCGGGACAACTGCTTCGTCGGCGCGAGCTTCATGCGCCCGCACGAGGTACCGCTGCGCGACCGGATCGGCCTCGACAAGATCATGTGGGGCAGCGACTACCCGCACGACGAGGGCACCACCCCCTACTCCCGCGAAGGTCTCCGCATCGCCTACGCGGGGCTGCCCAGGGAAGAGGTCGCGGCGATGGTCGGCGGCAACGCGGCCCGGGTCTACGGCTTCGACCTGCCGCTCCTGGACTCCCTCGCGGCCGTGCACGGCCCGACCGTCGAGGAGATCGCCGAGCCCCTCAAGGAGGTCCCGGCGGACGCCACGAGCCCCGCCTTCGCCCCGGGCGGGTCGGTCCGTGTCTGGTGACGGAGCGGGTGAGAACCTCCCGGGGTGACTGAAGCACCCACCCACGACGAAGCCCACGGCGGCGGTCTCGGAACCCGTCTCAACTGGCTCCGGGCCGCCGTGCTCGGGGCCAACGACGGTGTCGTCTCCACCGCGGGCCTCGTCGTGGGCGTCGCCGGAGCGACGGAGTCCCAGGCCGCGCTGCTCACGGCCGGCCTGGCCGGTCTGCTCGCCGGTTCGATGTCGATGGCGGCGGGGGAGTACGTCTCGGTCTCCACCCAGCGCGACTCGGAGAAGGCGGCCCTCGACGTGGAACGGCGCGAACTGCGCGAACAGCCCGAGGCCGAACTGGACGAGCTGACGGACCTCCTGTCCGCCCGCGGCCTCTCCCCGGACGTCGCCCGCGAGGCCGCGGTCCAGCTCACCGAACGCGACGCCCTGCGCGCCCACGCGCGCGTGGAGCTCGGTATCGACCCCGACCAGCTCACCAACCCCTGGCACGCGGCCGCCGCCAGCTTCCTCGCCTTCACGATCGGCGCCCTGCTCCCCCTCCTCGCGATCGTCCTGCCACCCGCCTCGATCCGCCTCTGGGTCACGGTCCTCTCCGTCCTCGCCGCCCTCGCCTTCACCGGCTGGTGGAGCGCCCGCCTCGGCGCGGCCCCACCGCCCCGAGCCGTCCTGCGCAATATGGCCGGCGGCGCACTGGCGATGGCGGTGACGTACGGGGCGGGATCGCTGCTGGGGGCGGCGGGCGTCTGAGGCGCGCCCGGCCCCGCCGACCGCCTCGGCCGACCGCCCCTTGTCGGAAGGTGCCAAAGCTTGCTGACAAGTCGTCTCGCATACTTGTTGGTAACAGCGTCTAATCGCACCCCGACCCGCGCCTCTACCGTCATCGGCATGCCGAACCTGCCCGATGTCGTGCTCTGGTCCATACCGGCGTTCGTCCTGCTCACCGTCGTGGAGATGGTCAGCTACCGGCTCCATCCCGACGAGGACGCCGCCGGGTACGAGGCCAAGGACGCCGCCACCAGCATCGGCATGGGGCTCGGGAGCCTCTTCTTCGACCTCATGTGGAAGATCCCGATCGTCGCGATCTACACCGCGGTCTACGAGCTCACCCCGCTCCGCGTCCCCGTCCTGTGGTGGACGATCCCGCTGATGCTGCTCGCCCAGGACTTCTTCTACTACTGGTCGCACCGCGGTCACCACGTCATCCGGATCCTGTGGGCCTGCCACGTCGTGCACCACAGCAGCCGCAGGTTCAACCTCTCCACCGCGCTGCGCCAGCCCTGGACCGGCGCCACCTCGTGGCCGTTCTACCTGCCGATGATCGCGCTCGGCGTGCACCCCGCCGCCCTGGCCTTCTGCTCCTCGGCCAACCTCGTCTACCAGTTCTGGATCCACACCGAGCGCATCGACAGGCTGCCCAGGCCCTTCGAGTACGTCCTCAACACGCCCTCGCACCACCGCGTCCACCACGCCTCGCAGGGCGGCTACCTGGACCGGAACTTCGGCGGCATCCTCATCCTCTGGGACCGGATGTTCGGCTCCTGGGTGGGGGAGACCGACAAGCCCGTTTTCGGGCTCACCAAGAACATCGAGACCTACAACCCGCTGCGCGTCGCCACCCACGAGTACGCCGCCATCGCCCGTGACCTACGGGCCGCGACCAGCTGGCGCGAGCGCGCCGGGCGGGTCTTCCGGGGGCCGGGATGGCAGCCGGGCGCCACGCCCGGACCCGCCGCCGGCAAGGCCGCGGGCCCCGCCGCCCCGGAGCCCGCCGCGTGAGCGCCCGTACCGCCGGAGCCGCGGTCGCGCCACCCCGGCCCACCGTCGCGAGCGCGCTCATCGTCGCCCTCGCGCTCGCCGTCGCCGTCGACCTGGTCTCCCTCCTCGCCGGCGCCGAGCTCGGGCACCGGATCGCCAAGCCGCTGCTGATGCCGCTGCTCGCCACCTACATCGCCGCCCAGTGCCTGCTGACCGCGGGAGCGCTGAAGGCGGAGTACGGTGAACGTCGTACTACCGACTGACAGCAAGGACCGTCCGCCATGCGCGCCACCACCATCCATGCCCCGTTCGAGATGCGCGTGGAGGACGTGCCCGACCCGGTGATCCAGGACACGACGGACGTCGTCGTCCGCGTCCTGCGCGCCTGCATCTGCGGCAGCGACCTCTGGGCCTACCGCGGCGAGTCCGCCCGGCAGCCCGGCCAGCGCATCGGCCACGAGTTCCTGGGCATCGTCGAGGCGGCGGGCCCGGACGTCTCCGGCTTCTCCGCCGGCGACCTCGTCGTCGCCCCCTTCGTCTGGTCCGACGGCACCTGCGAGTACTGCGCCGAGGGCCTGCAGACCTCCTGCCCGCGCGGCGGCTTCTGGGGCTCCGTCGGCTCCGACGGCGGCCAGGGCGAGGCCGTCCGCGTCCCCTTCGCCGACGGCACCCTCGTCAAGCTGCCCGCCGAGGCCGCCTCCGACGACCACCTGCTGACCGCGCTCCTCGCGCTCTCCGACGTCATGGGCACCGGCCACCACGCCGCCCTAGGCGCCGGTGTCCGCAAGGGCTCGACCGTCGCCGTCGTCGGGGACGGGGCCGTCGGCCTGTGCGGAGTCCTCGCCGCCAAGCGCCTCGGCGCGGAGCGGATCATCGCCCTCGGCCGCCACACCGTCCGTACCGACATCGCCCGGACCTTCGGCGCCACCGACGTCGTCGCCGAACGGGGCGAGGCCGCCGAGGCCGCCGTCCGCGAACTCACCGGCGGCCAGGGCGCCCACGCCGTCATCGAGGCGGTCGGCACCGAGCAGTCGATGCGCACCGCCGTCGCGATCGCCCGCGACGGCGGCTCCATCGGCTACGTCGGCGTCCCGCACGGCAGCGGCACGGGGCTCGACCTCTCCGTCATGTTCGACCGGAACATCGCGCTGCGCGGCGGTGTGGCGCCGGTCCGCGCGTACATCCCCGAGCTGCTCCCGGACGTCCTCGACGGCACCATCGACCCGGCCCCGGTCTTCGACCTGACGGTCGGCCTCGACGGCGTCCCGGGCGGCTACAGGGCGATGGACGAGCGCACCGCGCTGAAGGTCCTCGTCAAGCCGTAGCCGTCACCGGGGGCGCTCAGGCGCTGAGCCACGCGGGATCGTCCCCGCCCTGGAGGCCCGGCGGACGCGACCAGCCCGCCGGGCCGCCCTCGTACGAGACGGGCGACAGCGCATGCCGCAGCCGGCCCAGCGGGCCGTCCGTCTCCGCGAGGTACCGCTCCGGGTCGTAGCGGGGGAGCGTGTGCGTCAGCCAGTGCCCCGTCTGCGCCAGCGCGAGGCGTACGAGTCGGGTGCCGCCGTCCCTGTCCTGCTCGGTCAGGGACCGCAGCACGGCCGCCGCGAGCAGGTACCCCGAGCCGTGGTCCAGCGCCTGCGCCGGCAGGACGCCCGGCTTCTCCTCCGAACCCTCGGTCACCGCGATCCCGGTCGCCGCCTGCACCAGGCTGTCGAAGCCGCGCCGCTCGCCCCAGGGGCCGTAGTCGCCCCACGCGGAGAGCCGCGCGACCACCAGACCGGGCCTGCGGAGCTCGAAGCGGTCCAGTGCGCCGGGGCGGTAGCCGGTGACCAGGACGTCGGCGGAGTCCAGCAGCTCGTCGAAGGTGCGCCGGTCCGCCGGCCGTTCCAGGTCGAGCGCGGCCGTCCGCTTGCCGATGTCCGTGTCCGCATGCTGGTCGGGCAGCTCGGGGTTCCGCGGCGGGTCGATCCGCAGCACGTCCGCGCCGAGCAGCGCCAGCGTCCTGGTCGCGACCGGCCCCGCGATGACCCGGGTGAGGTCGAGCACCCGGAGGGGACCCGAACGCCGCCTCGGGGGCGCCTCGTCCAGCCGCTCCCGCGTCAGCAGGGGCCGTGCGGCGACCTCCCGGCCCTGCTCGGACGCCGCCCACCGCTCCGGCGTGCGTACGGCGACGGCCAGGCCCCCGGCCGCGTACACGGCCGCCTCCACCTCCTCGGCGCCGCGCTGCCCGATCGCCGCCCTGACGGCCTCCGGCGACTCCTCCCGTACCTCCAGGGCGCGCACCAGCGCCGCCCGGTGGTGCGGATAGTTGGCATGCGTACGGATCCAGCCGTCGGCGGCCCGGAAGAAGCCGGACAGCGGCGCGAAGTTCACCGGCGCCCGTCCGTCCACGCGGAGATGACGCTCGCTCACGAACGCCGTGGCGACGGCCCCGTCGTCGACCCGGACCGTGCCGGGTGCCCCGGAGCGCTCCACCGCGGCCAGACCCGCGACCGCGACCGCCGCCCGGGCCAGGTCCATCACCGGCAGCCGCGCGGGCAGCAGCCCCGACGTGCCGACGAACGACACCCGGTCGACCAGGGCGGGATCGCCGCCCAGGACCGACCACAACAACTCCGTACCCCTGCGCACTGTGTTGTCCATGCCCGCATGATGGCACTCAGTGCCACGCGAAGGGGCCCTGGTGTGGCGCACCACACCAGGGCCCCTCCTCACGCACGCCTGACGGCGATGTGGCTACCGGCGGCGGACCGCGTCGAGCGCGTCCACGAGACCGGCTCCGTAGAAGCCGTTCTTGCTCTTGCCGCCCTCGCAGACGGCGTCGACGACACCGTCACCGTCGATGTCGTACGGGTTGGTGCAGGCACGGTCGTCGGCCTGCGCGTACAGCAGGGCCTTGAGCGCGGCCGGGCTAGCCTTCGGGTGCGTCGACTTCAGCAGCGCGAGCACACCGGCGGCGTGCGGCGAGGCCATCGACGTACCGGCCTTGTAGTTGAAGCCGCCGTTGACCGTGGTCGACAGGATCCGGCCGTTGACCGCCGGCGCGTCCGGGGTCTGGTACTCGGTGCGGTCGCCACCGGGCGCCGCGATGTCGATGACACCGTCACCGTAGTTCGAGTACGAGGCCTTCAGGTCCTTGGCGCCGGTCGCGGAGACCGTGACCACGCCCGGCAGCATCGCCGGGTAGTCCAGGCACTCCTTCGGGTCGATGACCCGGGTCACCGGCGTGGTGTCGTTCGGGCTGGTGGCGTCCGTGAGCTCGTCCGACGCCAGGTCCATGTCGGAGTTGCCGGCCGCCGCCACGTTGACCGTGCCCTTGCGCTCCGCGTAGCGGGTGGCGCGCGTGACGGCCTCGATCAGCGCCTTCTGGTCGGCGTCGTTCTTGCACGCGAACAGCCACGGGTCGGTGTAGTAGCTGTTGTTGGTGATGTCGACGCCGTGCTCGGCCGCCCACACGAAGCCGCAGACCACGGCCTCGGTGTAGAAGAAGCCGTCGGGGGTGGACACCTTGATGCCCGAGACCTTCACGCCCGGCGCGACACCGGTGATGCCCGTGCCGTTCTTGGCGGCGGCGATGGTGCCGGCGACGTGCGTGCCGTGGTCGCTCTCGCCCGGGTTCGGACGCCACGAGCCGGGGGTGATGTCCGGCTTGCCGGTGACGCAGTTGGCGGACGCCTTGGCGTCGAAGTTCGGCGCCAGGTCCGGGTGGGTGTCGTCGACACCCGTGTCGATGACGCCGACCGTGACGTTCCTGCTGCCGAGCGTCCTCTGGTGGGCCTTGTCCGCCTTGATGGCGGGCAGGTCCCACTGCAGCGGCTCGAGCGCGTCCTGATCGTCCGTGGCACGGGCCGCGGCGGACGTGGCCTCGGACGCGGTGAGCGCCTGGCCGCCCTCGCCGACGGAGGTGTCGGTCTGGACGGAGAGCGGGGCGGTGCGCGTCGAACCGGCCGACACCACACCGCGGGCCTTGCGGATCGTCTTCGCGAACTCGGGGTTCTGCGAGTGGACGACTATGACGCCGATCTGGTCATAGGAGATGACCACCGTGCCACCGGCCGCGGCTATCGCCTTCTTCACCGACGCGGCCGTACCGCGGCCCCCGTCGACGTTCACGACGTACGACAGCTTGGGACCGTCCGTCGAGACGGCGGTCGTCGCCGGGGCGTCACTCACCACCGCGGCGGATGCGCCGGTCGGAAGGAAGCCGAGCGAGGCCGTGAGCGCGAGACCGGCAGGCAGAGCGAGTACTCGGCCGCGTCTCGATCCCAGATGAGCCATGGGTTCTCCACATCATCCGTATGTACTGCCCGCGCGCGGATTGCGGACGGGCAGGTGCATGACGAGTGAAGTTATCGCTGATCTTCCCGGCCCATCAATGAGTTGAGACGACTTCCTGCAGATCCGGAGGAATATCCAGGAAGAAAGAAGTTTCGCGGTGAACCGCGTCGCCCCGCTCTCCGTGCCGTTGTGCAGGGGAGGTGCTCCGTCGGGAGTGCCGTTCCCCACACCCCCCAGTGAGGCCCCTTTGTCCATGCCCACCGCACCGATGTCGCGAGGAGAATCCGTGGCTACCGAAGCCCCGCCGCCGCCCCAGGGCGGCCCGGACGCCCACACCGGCCCTGCCCAGCCCCCGACAGCGGCCTTCGTCGAGGTGCAGGAGAGTGCGGAATTCGGCGAACTGCGCCGCACCTACCGCTCCTTCGCGTTCCCGCTGACGGTCGCCTTCATCGCCTGGTACCTGCTGTACGTGCTGCTCTCCAACTACGCGGGCGGCTTCATGGGGACCAAGCTCTTCGGCAACATCAACGTGGCGCTCGTCCTCGGCCTCGGCCAGTTCGCCACCACGTTCCTCATCGCCTGGCTGTACTCGCGGCACGCGGCGAACCGCCTCGACCCGAAGGCCGAGGCCATCAAGTCCCGTATGGAGCACTCGGAGGCCGACGCGTGAGCAGCACACTTCTCCTCGCGGCGGACAGCGCCACCGGCGAGCACCGGACGCTGATCATCACCCTCTTCGGTGCCTTCGTCGTCGCCACGCTCTTCATCACCGTCTGGGCCGGCCGCCAGACCAAGAGCGCCGCCGACTTCTACGCCGGCGGCCGCCAGTTCACCGGCTTCCAGAACGGTCTCGCGATCTCCGGCGACTACATGTCCGCCGCGTCCTTCCTCGGCATCGCCGGCGCCATCGCGCTCTACGGCTACGACGGCTTCCTGTACTCGATCGGCTTCCTCGTCGCCTGGCTGGTCGCCCTGCTCCTGGTCGCCGAACCGCTGCGCAACTCCGGCCGGTTCACCATGGGCGACGTCCTCGCCTACCGGATGCGCCAGCGACCCGTCCGTACCGCCGCCGGCACCTCCACGATCGTCGTCTCGATCTTCTACCTGCTCGCGCAGATGGCCGGCGCGGGCGTGCTCGTCTCGCTGCTCCTCGGCATCACCAGCGACGCCGGCAAGGTCGCCATCGTCGCGCTGGTCGGCGTGCTGATGATCGTCTACGTCACCATCGGCGGCATGAAGGGCACCACCTGGGTGCAGATGGTCAAGGCCGTCCTGCTCATCGCGGGCACGCTCCTGATCACCTTCCTCATCCTGTGGAAGTTCGACTTCAACCTCTCGGACCTGCTCGGCGCGGCCGCCACCAACAGCGGCAAGGGCTCGGCCTTCCTGGAGCCCGGTCTCAAGTACGGGGTCTCCGGCATCTCGAAGCTGGACTTCATCTCGCTCGGCATCGCGCTCGTCCTCGGCACCGCCGGCCTGCCGCACATCCTGATCCGCTTCTACACGGTGCCGACCGCCAAGGCCGCCCGCAAGTCCGTCAACTGGGCCATCGGCATCATCGGCGCCTTCTACCTGATGACGATCGTCCTCGGTTTCGGCGCCGCGGCCCTGCTGAAGAACAGCGACATCATCGCCTCCAACAAGGCCGGCAACACGGCCGCGCCGCTGGCGGCCCTGGAGATCGGCGGCGGCGCCGACTCCACCGGCGGAGCGATCCTGCTCGCGGTCATCTCCGCCGTCGCCTTCGCCACCATCCTCGCGGTCGTCGCCGGACTGACCCTGGCCTCGTCGTCCTCCTTCGCGCACGACATCTACGCCAACGTCATCCGGCGCGGAAAGGCCACCGAGAAGGAGGAGGTCCGTGCGGCCCGCTGGGCGACCGTCCTCATCGGCATCGTCTCCATCGCGCTCGGCGCGCTCGCCCGCGACCTGAACGTCGCAGGCCTGGTCGCCCTCGCCTTCGCGGTCGCCGCCTCGGCCAACCTGCCGACGATCCTCTACAGCCTGTTCTGGAAGCGGTTCACGACCCAGGGCGCGCTCTGGTCGATCTACGGCGGTCTGATCTCCTCGGTCGTCCTGGTGCTGTTCTCGCCGGTCGTCTCCGGAAAGCCGACCTCGATGTTCAAGAGCGTGGACTTCTACTGGTTCCCGCTGGAGAACCCGGGCCTCGTCTCCATCCCGCTGGGCTTCCTGCTCGGCTGGCTCGGCTCCCTCCTCTCCAAGGAGGAGCCGGACAAGGGCAAGTACGCGGAGCTGGAGGTCAAGTCCCTCACCGGTGTCGGAGCGCACTGATCCGCGCACGGTGAGCGATCAAGGAGCGGTCGCGTCGTAGGACCCTACGACGCGGCCGCTCCGGTCCTCGTTCCAATCGGCCCCTGCTGGTTGTCGGCACTCTCGCGTAGGCTCGCTGTATAAATCACCGAACGACAGGGAGGGGGCCCACAGTGCTCATCGACACCTACGGCCGTGTCGCCACCGACCTGCGTGTGTCGCTCACAGACCGGTGCAATCTGCGGTGTACGTACTGCATGCCGGAAGAGGGCCTGCAGTGGCTGGCCAAGCCCGACCTGCTGACCGACGACGAGATCGTCCGGCTGGTGCGGATCGCCGTCACCGACCTCGGTGTCACCGAGGTCCGCTTCACCGGCGGCGAGCCCCTGCTCCGCCCCGGCCTCGTCGGCATCGTCGAGCGGTGCGCGGCCCTGGAGCCCCGCCCGAAGATGTCCCTGACCACCAACGGCATCGGGCTCAAGCGCACCGCCGCCGCCCTGAAGGCCGCCGGCCTGGACCGGGTCAACGTCTCCCTCGACACGCTGCGGCCGGAGGTCTTCAAGACGCTGACCCGCCGCGACCGCCATCACGACGTGCTCGACGGGATGGCCGCCGCCCGCGACGCCGGTCTCACCCCGGTCAAGGTCAACGCGGTCCTGATGCCCGGGCTCAACGACGACGAGGCCCCCGACCTGCTGGCCTGGGCGGTGGAGAACGCGTACGAGCTGCGCTTCATCGAGCAGATGCCGCTGGACGCCCAGCACGGCTGGAAGCGCGACGGCATGATCACCGCCGGGGACATCCTGGAGTCGCTGCGCACCCGCTTCACCCTGACCCCCGAGGGCGCGGACGAGCGTGGTTCGGCCCCCGCCGAGCGTTGGGTCGTGGACGGCGGACCGCACACCGTCGGCGTCATCGCCTCGGTCACCCGCCCGTTCTGCCGGGCCTGCGACCGGACCCGGCTCACCGCCGACGGTCAGGTGCGCACCTGCCTGTTCGCCACCGAGGAGACCGACCTGCGGGCGGCGCTGCGCTCGGACGCGCCGGACGCCGAGATCGCCAGGATCTGGAAGCTGGCGATGTGGGGCAAGAAGGCCGGTTCGGGTCTGGACGACCCGAGCTTCCTTCAGCCGGAGCGCCCGATGTCAGCGATCGGCGGCTGAGTCCCCGGCCGACTCCCAGTCGGCGAGCGGCACGACGTCCTTGAGGAAGCCCCGTACCCCCAGGAACTGGGAGAGGTGCTCGCGGTGCTCCTCGCAGGCGAGCCAGGTCTTGCGGCGCTCGGGCGTGTGCAGCTTGGGGTTGTTCCAGGCCAGTACCCACACGGCGTCGGCGCGGCAGCCCTTGGCTGAACAGATCGGGGTCTCGTCACTCACCTGATCATTGTCCAGCAATGGCGATGCCGAGCAGCCACGGGGGGAGCTGCCCGGCATCGGTCCGTCGCTCCGACGGGGGATGCGGAGCGCGTAGGAAGTATGTCACGGGGAATGGGGAACGGTGCACCGGAACTTCATGATTGATCTGAGCTTTTCTTGAGCTTTTAGGTTGCCGTGATGATCAACTCTGACCGTACGAACGTTCCGTACGCGCTTCCGCGGGAGCCTCTCCGGCGGGCAGCTCCGGGCGGGTCGGCGCCGGTACGAACGTCGACGGAAGGGTCGGCGGCTTCTCTCGTCCCGCGTTCGCGATGACCACGGCGACATAGGGGAGCAGTGCGCCGAGCACGAGGGCCACGACGGCCACATGACGCTCGACGTTCCACAGGAGGACCGCGGCGATGACGGACAGGGTCCGTACCACCATCGAGATCACATACCGGCGTTCCCGGCCACGCACATCGGCGGCCAGGCCCTGACGCGCTCCGGTGATTCGGAAAACCTCTGTACCGCCGTGCTTCCGCATCGCATTCCACCGCCAGCGTCCACGCCGGACCCTCCCCGGTCCGGACCTGTCTCCACGGTACGCCCGACGTCCGAGGGCGAGGAGTCCGGGTCACGTATGGAGCCGTCCGACATGCGGCGTATGGCGGATGGGCCGAGACTGGGCCCACATGTGCAGATCGCGCCGCCTGAGGAGGCGACCATGAGTTGGCTGTGGGCAATCATCGTGGGCTTTGTGCTCGGCCTGATCGCCAAGGCGATCCTGCCGGGCAAGCAGCAGATCCCGCTGTGGCTGACGACCGTGTTCGGCATCATCGGCAGCATCCTCGGCAACGCCGTCGCGGGCTGGATCGGGGTCGAGGACACCCGGGGCATCGACTGGACGCGACACCTGCTCCAACTCGTCTTCGCGATCGCGGTGGTGGGACTGGGCGACATGCTGTGGGTCTCGCTCCGGGGCAGCAGACAGAAGGCCTGACGGCCCGCGGGCGCCGGCACGTGGCGGCAGCCGCGTGCTTCCGGTGGGGAACCGCAGTCGGTCCGGACACGGCGGAGGCCGGTACGCGCATCATGCG
>NZ_JBHWBS010000080.1:0-37194 GCF_042735655.1 Streptomyces sp. NPDC059567
GCCTTCCCCTCGACCGGGCTCTCAGCCGACGGTCGTGACCGTGCCCGCGCCGACCGTGCGGCCGCCCTCACGGATCGCGAAGCCGAGGCCCGGCTCCAGCGGGACGTCACGGCCGAGTTCGATCGTCATGGTGACCGTGTCGCCCGGGCGCGCGACCGCCGTCTCGCCGAGGTCGACGTCGCCGACGACGTCCGCGGTCCGGATGTAGAACTGCGGCCGGTAGCCGGTCGAGACGGGGGTGGTGCGACCACCCTCCTTGCCCGACAGGACGTAGACCTGCGCGGTGAACCGCCGACTCGGTACGACGCTGCCCGGCGCCGCCACCACGTGCCCGCGGCGGACCGCGTCACGGGCGACACCGCGCAGCAGCAGCGCGACGTTGTCACCGGCCTCGGCCGACTCCATCGGCTTGCCGAAGGTCTCGACCCCGGTGACGACCGTCTCGGTCTCGGCGCCCAGTACCTCCACGCGGTCGCCGACCCGCACCGTCCCGCGCTCGACGGCGCCCGTGACGACGGTGCCGCGGCCGGTGATGGTGAGGACGTTCTCGACGGACATCAGGAACGGCGCGTCCACGTACCGCACGGGCATGGGCACATAGGTGTCCACCGCGTCGAGCAGCGCCTCGATCGCCGCCGTCCAACGCGGGTCGCCCTCCAGGGCCTTGAGCCCGGACACCCTGACGACGGGCACCGAGTCGCCGCCGTAGCCGTGCGCGGTCAGCAGCTCCCGTACCTCCAGCTCGACCAGGTCCGTCAGCTCGTCGTCGCCCGCGTCGGCCTTGTTGAGCGCGACCACGATGTGGTCCACGCCGACCTGACGGGCGAGCAGCACGTGCTCGGCCGTCTGCGGCATGATCCCGTCGAGCGCGGAGACGACGAGGATGGCCCCGTCGAGCTGGGCGGCGCCCGTGACCATGTTCTTGACGTAGTCGGCGTGGCCCGGCATGTCGACATGGGCGTAGTGGCGGGTGTCGGTCTCGTACTCGACGTGCGCGATGTTGATGGTGATGCCGCGCTGGGCCTCCTCGGGCGCGCGGTCGATGCGGTCGAACGGCACGAAGGTGCCGGTCCCGCGCTCGCTGAGGACCTTGGTGATGGCGGCGGTCAGGGTGGTCTTGCCGTGGTCGACATGGCCCATGGTGCCGATGTTGAGGTGCGGCTTGGTGCGCACGTATGCCGTCTTGGGCATGGTTCGCTCGTTCCTTGAGCTCGAAGCGTGAGAGGGGACCCCGGGGCCGGACCGACCCTCCCCCTATGGGGTCCGCCGGACGAGCCGGGGAGGGTCAGCTTCGGGCGCCGTCGAGTGCGACGGCCGCGAGCGCGGCGGCTGCGAACGCAGCGGCGGCGACGGGCGCGACGGCAGCCTTCGGCGCGGCCGCGACTGCGGGCCGTGCTTCGAGGAAGGCGTACCGGAACATGTCCACGATCATCCCGGGACGGGCGGTCGCCGTCGAACCATTTTCTGCCGCAGGAGAGTTCAGAGGTGCTTGAGCGCCTCGCGCACGGAGAGCGGGGCGAGGCGGGCGCGGTTCTCCTCGACGAACGCGCGGACCTCGTCCGGTCCGGTCTTCGCGTACTCGCGCAGGGACCAGCCGATCGCCTTGCGGAGGAAGAAGTCGGTGTCGCCGGCCCGGCGCAGGCAGTAGGCGAACAGCCGCTCGGTGTCGGTCGCGCCCTTGTACGTGAGTTGGTGCAGCAGCGCGGTGCGCGCGACCCACAGGTCGTCGTCCTCGATCCACTCGTCCATCCGCGCGGCGAGCGCCGGATCGGCCGCGACGAGGCCGCCGACCACATGGGCGGCGAGGAGGTCGACGGTGTCCCACCAGGAGTCGGTGCTGACGAGCCGAAGGGTGACGGGCAGGAAGCCGGAGGAGCAGCGCTTGACGTGACGGCGCAGGTAGTCGACGGCGAAGTAGTGGTACTCCCGCTCGGGGAGCGCGAAGCAGCGCAGCGCGACGGCGGCGCAGTCGGCCTCGTCGGGGCGCGGGGTGCCGTCGAGGACGGTACGGGACAGGGTGCGCCGCTCGGGGGTCCGGATGCCCAGGAAGGGGGCGACGCCCTTCATGTACGCGACCATCTCCTGCGCCCGGAAGGGGTCGCCGGCCGCCGGGTAGACCTCGGTGAGGCGGGCGAGCACCCTGTCGGCGAGGGCGCTGTCGGGCACAGCGGGCCCGGCTGGCACGGCGGTCGTCATGCGGCCCAGACTACGGGCCATGACGGACATTACGGCGATCACATGTGCCCGTCGGTTACTCTCCCCGGATGCTCGACCCCGTCACCCGGCCGCCGGGCTCCCTCGCACTGCGCTGCTCCCAGGCTCTGCTGTCGCCCTGGTCGCGGCTGGCCCTGCTCGCCGTGCTCCTTCTCGCGGCGGCGACGACCGTGGTCCTGTACGAGCCCCAGCGGCTGCTGTCGGCGGGCTGGCCGCCGCAGATGAGCGGTCTGGGCGCGGTGGTGGTGTTCGCCCTCGCCTACGGGGCGTGCACGGCGGCCTTCGTACCGCGGCCGATCCTGAATCTGGCGGCGGGCGCTCTCTTCGGCACCCAGGCGGGACTGGCGGCGGCGGTGGCCGGGACGGTCCTGGGGGCGGGAATCTCGTTCACCCTGGGGCGAGTTCTCGGGCAGGGCGCGCTGCGTCCGCTGCTGCGGGGGCGCTGGCTGAAGGCGGCGGACGGGCAGCTGAGCCGGCACGGATTCCGCTCGATGCTGGCGATCCGGCTCTTCCCCGGGGTGCCGTTCGCCGCCGCCAACTACTGCGCGGCGGTCTCTCGGATGGGATACGCGCCGTTCCTCCTGGCGACGGCGATCGGCACGATCCCCAACACGGCGGCGTACGTGGTGGCGGGCAGCCAGGCGGCCTCGCCGACCTCGCCTGCCTTCCTGATCTCGATGGGCTTCATCGTCGTCTCCGGCCTCGCCGCGGCGACGGTCGCCTGGCGCAAACGCCACGGCCTACGCCCGTCGCCGACCCCGGCCGCCGCGACCGACCCGATCGAGCCCAGGCCGCTGGCAGGCGTGGCGGCGTCACGGGAGGGCTAGGAGGCGGACGGGAGCCGCGGGCCCGCTGCACGGTCAGGGGTCGTGGACACACCGCGCCGGCGCAGCCGGCCGCTGCACGGCCAGCGGTCGTAGACGCACCCGGCCGGCCGGCGGACGGCGCGGGGTAGCCGCTGCCCCGCGCGGACGCGGGCCGTCACACCGGCGCAGCCGGCCGGCTGGACCGCCAGGGGGCGTAGACGCGCCCGGTCGCCGGGCCCCAGGGCGTGGGTGTGCTTCGCCGGCACTGCGGGCCGTGGCTCAGAGCGCCTCGACGATCATCGCGTTCGCCAGGCCGCCCGCCTCGCACATCGCCTGGAGGCCGTACCGGGCGCCGCGGGCCCGCAGGGCGTGGACGAGAGTGGTCGTCAGGCGGGTGCCGCTCGCGCCGAGGGGGTGGCCGAGCGCGATGGCGCCGCCGTGGACGTTGACCTTGGCCGGGTCGGCGCCGGTCTCCTGCTGCCAGGCGAGCACGACGCTCGCGAACGCCTCGTTGATCTCGAAGAGATCGATGTCGTCCAGGCCGAGCCCCGCCCTGCGCAGCACCTTCTCCGTCGCGGGGATCACGCCCGTCAGCATCAGCAGCGGGTCGGAGCCGGTCACCGCGAAGCTGTGCAGCCGCGCCAGCGGGCGGAGCCCGAGCCGCTCCGCGGTGTCCGCCGCCATGACGAGCACGGCGGAGGCGCCGTCGTTGGTCGGGCTGCTGTTGCCCGCGGTCACCGACCAGTCGATCTGCGGGAACCTCTCGGCGAAGACCGGGTCCTGGAAGGCGGGCCGGAGCCCGGCCAGGATCTCGGGAGTGGTCGAGGGCCGCACCGACTCGTCGCGGCGGACGTTCCCGTACGGGACCACCTCGGCGTCGAAGAGCCCGGCCTCCCAGCTCCGCGCGGCCTTGCCGTGCGAGGCCGCGGCGAACTCGTCCATCGCCTCGCGCCCTATCGACCACTTCGCCGCGATCAGCTCCGCGCTGATGCCCTGAGGGACCAGCCCCTCGGGGTACCGCGCGGCGACCCCGGGCCCGAAGGGGTCCGCCCCGGGCGGCACGTTCGACCACATCGGGACGCGGCTCATCGACTCGACCCCGCAGGCGACGGCGATGTCGTACGCCCCCGAGAGCACGCCCTGGGCAGCGAAGTGCACGGCCTGCTGGGAGGAGCCGCACTGTCGGTCGACGGTCGTGGCGGGCACGGAGTCGGGGAAGCCCGCGCCCAGCCAGGCGTACCGGGTGGTGTTCATGGCCTGCTCGCCGACCTGGTCGACCGTGCCGCCGATGACGTCGTCGACGAGGGCGGGGTCGATGCCGCTGCGGTCGATCAGCGCGCCGAGGGTGTGGGAGAGCAGGGCGACGGGGTGGACCTCGGCCAGGGCGCCATGGGCCTTCCCCCTGCCCATGGGCGTACGGACTGCTTCGACGATGACGGCGTCGCGCATGATGACGGCTCCTCGATCACCTAGTGGGTTGGAAAACTGGATCCAACACTTGGCAGTAACATAGCCCAGTCGGTTTGATTCTCAAACCCTCTCCGCGACCCTGCCTTAGGCTGACCCCATGAAGGCCGCCTCCCGCCCCTGCTCGATCGCCGACGCCCTGACCCTCGTCGGAGAGAAGTACTCGCTGCTCGTGCTGCGCGAGATCTCGCTCGGCGTGCGCCGCTTCGACCGGATCGCGCGGAACACCGGTGCTCCGCGCGACATCCTCACGGCCCGCCTGAAGCGGCTGGTGGAGGCCGGAATCCTGGAGAAGGTGCCGTACAGCGAACGTCCGCGGCGCTTCGAGTACCGGGCCACCCCGGCCGGCCAGGAGCTGCAGCCGGTGCTCCTCACGCTCATGGCCTGGGGCGATCGCCACCTGAACCCGAAAGACCGGCCGGTGGTCCTGGAGCACAGCTGCGGTGAGGTGCTCAGTCCCCGCGTGGTGTGCGCCTGTTGCGGCGACGAGGCGGACGCCGCGAGTCTGACCCATCACGTGCGGGCCCCGGGCTGGACGACGACCGGCCCCATGGAGACCTGAGATCGGGGCCGTCATCTGGGGACGGTACGCTGCGTAACGACCGGCGGTCGATCTCCGATCCGACCGCCCTTTCTGACCGCACGAGCACATTCGGGACGGCCCTAGCCCCATGAGTTGGTTCGAATCATTCATCCTCGGACTCGTCCAGGGGCTGACGGAGTTCCTTCCCATCTCCTCCAGCGCGCACCTCCGCCTCACCGCCGCCTTCGCCGGCTGGGAGGACCCCGGCGCGGCCTTCACCGCGATCACCCAGATCGGCACGGAGACGGCCGTCCTGATCTACTTCCGCAAGGACATCGCGCGGATCGTCTCGGCCTGGTTCCGCTCGCTGCGGGACAAGTCGATGCGCAGCGACCACGACGCCCAGATGGGCTGGCTGGTGATCGTCGGATCCATCCCGATCGGCGTGCTCGGCGTGACGCTCAAGGACCAGATCGAGGGCCCGTTCCGTGATCTGCGGCTGATCGCCACGACCCTCATCGTCATGGGCATCGTCCTCGGTGTCGCGGACCGGCTCGCCGCCCGCGACGAGATCGGCGGGAAGCACCGCGTCGTCCGCGAGCGCAAGACGCTCAAGGACCTCGGCGTGAGGGACGGCCTGATCTTCGGCGTCTGCCAGGCGATGGCCCTGATCCCCGGCGTCTCCCGCTCGGGCGCGACGATCTCCGGCGGCCTGCTCATGGGCTACACCCGCGAGGCCGCGGCCCGGTACTCGTTCCTGCTGGCCATCCCGGCGGTGCTCGCCTCGGGCGCCTACGAGCTGAAGGACGCGGGCGAGGGCCATGTGTCCTGGGGTCCGACGATCTTCGCCACGATCATCGCTTTCGCCGTCGGATACGCGGTGATCGCCTGGTTCATGAAGTTCATCACGACCAAGAGCTTCATGCCGTT
Source organism: Streptomyces sp. NPDC059567 (assembly GCF_042735655.1). NCBI lineage: Bacteria > Bacillati > Actinomycetota > Actinomycetes > Kitasatosporales > Streptomycetaceae > Streptomyces > Streptomyces sp. NPDC059567. Next base: position 5,941 of record NZ_JBHWBS010000080.1, read on the forward strand.
CGTGATCTACCGGATCCTGCTCGGCATCGTCCTGTTCATCCTCGTCGGCACGGACGTCCTCAGCCCCCACGCGGGCGAGTCCGGCCACTGACGTCGGGTCGCTCACGGGACGGAGCCCGTCCGCGAGCGTCGGCGGTCGATCGACCACCGGCGCGCGGGCGGGCTCATGTCCGTTCGGGTGGGGACCGGGTTCCGCGCCGATCGGGACGGGTCGCCGGACTCGGGGGGGGTTCCGGCGACTCTTCTCTGGTGCGCCCCTGCCGAAGGGACGCGACGATCCTCCCGCCGGGAGGGGAGAGCGGCGAGCGTGTGCGCACCGTATGTCGACGCGTTCCGTTCACACCCCGTGTGAACCGGACCGTGTAAACCACGCCGGTGCGGAAGTTGCCCTATGAACCGGGCCGGTGCGAAGCATCCCTATGAACCGGGTCGGTGAGCTGACAGCCGTGTGAACCGGCCCGACCGGCTCTGTCCGCCGTGAAGCCCGCCGTCTCTACCGTCCGGTGCGATCCCGCCGGGCGGGATCCGGGGGCTCGTCGCACCCTGGAACCATGGCCTGGCAAGCACCCATCGTCATCCACCGCCCCTCCCCCGACGGCGGGCGGCGCGTCACCGTCCGCGGGCAGATCGTGGGCCTTGCGCACAACGACACGGACCTCGTCGAGTTCCTGCGCCGAGCCGGACTCGAGGACGCCGACATGATCCTCGACGACCCGCATCTGGTGGAGTGGCGCGGCGGCCGTCCCCACCGGTGGGAGGCCGCCTAGGGCGTGTCCGGCCCTGATCCACCGGACACGCCCTAGCGGGCGCCGCGCACGGTGCTCGTCACGCCTGGGAGTCGTACGGGACCCGGGCGATCTCCTGGATGCCGCCCAGCGTCCCCCACTCGTTCCGGCCGAGCCGGGTCAGCGGGCGCATGAGCGTGACCTCGGGGTGGCCGTCCACCATCACGGACTCGTCCACGGCCGCATGCACCACCCGGCCGAAGACGACGGTCGAGTCCCCGATCCGCAGGGTGCTGTGCAGCTCGCACTCCAGCGCCACCGGCGCGTGCGCCACCCGCGGCGGCTTGACCCGCAGGCTCGGCTCGCGTTCCACGCCACAGGCGTCGAACTCGCTCACCCCGCGCGGAAAGTCCGTCGCCGTGGCGTTGATCTGCTCGAAGAGCGGCTCGGGCGCGAAGTTCACCACGAAGGCGCCGGTGTCCTCGATGTTGCGCAGCGAGTCCTTGCGGCCCACCGAGGTGAACTGGACCACCGGCGGAGTCACCGACGAGATCGTGAAGAAGGAGTGCGGGGCCAGATTGTCGGTCCCGTCGGCCGAGGTCGTGGAGATCCAGGCGATCGGCCGGGGCACGACCGTGGCGGTGAGCAGCCGGTAGAAGGTGTTCCGGTCGCTCAGGGCGGGATCGATGTCGAGGCGCATGACGCAAAGTATGACCGGTATCCGACCACGCCCTCGCCGCACGGCTCTTGGCCCCGCGCCTCCCTCTGCCCGACACTGTGCCGATGACACAGCGCGTGGATCTCGCGACCGTGATGGACCGGCTGGCCATCGACGACCTCGTCACCGGGTACGCGGTGGCCGTGGACGACTCCGACTGGACGGGCTACCGGGCGCTGTTCACGCGCGACGGCAGGGCCGACTACCGCGATTCCGGCGGTGTCGAGGGCCCGGCAGCCGAGGTCGCCGACTGGCTCGAGGAGACGATGCGGCTCTTCCCGATGCGCCAGCACCTGATCGTGAACCGCCGGGTGACCATCCAGGACCTCGGCGGCTACCCGGGCGACACGGCCGAGGTCAGGGCCGACTACGTGAACCCGATGCGCTTCGAGTCGGGCGAGGACTTCGTCTGCGGCGGCCGCTACACGTTCTCCCTGCTCCGGACGGACGCCGGCTGGCGGCTCCGCTCGGTCGTCGTCCGGGAGAAGTGGCGCCGCGCCTAGGCGCGGGGCAGGAGCACGCGGCGCACACTGGAGGCGACACCTGGAGGCGCTGCGTGGGAATTGCGTTCGGCCGGCGCGGCACCGGCGCGGAGCACGGGGCCGGTGCCGGTGCCCGGCGCCCGCGCCGGGCCCGTACGGCCGAGGGCGGGGCAGGCACGGGAGACGGAACCCCGGCAGGGGACGGGCCGTCCGAGGGCGCGCCGTCCCGCACCGCGCGGACGCCTCATCGCGCCGCCCGCTCCGCGCTCGCGGTCGTGGCGGGCGCCCTGCCCGCGCTCGCCTTCCCGGCGCCCTCCCTCTGGTGGTTCGCCTATGTCGCCCTCGTCCCGTGGCTGCTGCTGCTCCGTACCGCGCCCACCGCGCGCCGTGCCGCCCTGGAGGGCTGGCTGGGCGGCATCGGCTTCATGGTGGCCATGCACCACTGGCTGATGCCGAGCCTGCACGTCTTCCTCCTCGTACTGGCCGCGCTGCTCGGGCTGTTGTGGGTGCCCTGGGGGTGGCTGGTGCGGGCGATGCTCGGGGACGGGCCGTCCGGTACGCGTGCCGCCGCCGCGCTCCTCGCCGTCCCCTCCGGCTGGCTGATGATCGAACTGGTCCGTTCCTGGGAGGCGTTGGGCGGGCCGTGGGGTCTGTTGGGCGCGAGTCAGTGGCAGGTCGCGCCGGCGCTGCGGCTCGCCTCCGTCGGCGGCGTATGGCTCGTCTCCCTGCTGGTGGTGGCGGTCAACACGGCCGTGGCGCTTCTTGTGGTGTCGGCGGCCGTCGTTCGGATGGCGGCCCTGGTGGGACTCGTGGTGTGCGCGCTCACCGTCGGCGTGGTCTGGTGGGGTGCCGGGCCACCTCGGGAGCAGGGGACGGCGCGGATCGCCGTCGTACAGCCGGGGGTGTACGACGGATCCGGTGGCGCCGAGCGGCGTTTCGCGCGGGGCGAGGAGCTGACGCGTGAACTGGTCGGAGAGGACCTGGATCTGGTGGTCTGGGGCGAGAGCAGCGTCGGCGCCGATCTGGCCACCCGCCCCGACCTCGCCGCCCGGCTGACCGCCCTCTCCCGCGCGGTGGACGCGCCGATCCTCGTCAACGTGGACGCCCGCCGCTCCGACCGGCCCGGAATCTTCAAGAGCGCCGTGCTGATCGGGGAGCAGGGCCCCACCGGCGACCGCTACGACAAGATGCGGCTCGTGCCGTTCGGCGAGTACATCCCGGCGCGGCCGGTCCTGGGCTGGGTGACATCGGTCGGCAAGGCGGCGGGCGAGGACCGGCGGCGTGGCACCGAGCCCGTGGTGATGAGCCTGCCGGCCGAAGGAGCCGACCCGGCGTTGCGGATCGGTCCGCTGGTCTGCTTCGAGTCGGCCTTCCCCGACATGTCACGCCGCCTGACCCGCGACGGCGCGGACGTGCTGATCGCCCAGTCGGCGACCTCGACCTTCCAGCACAGCTGGGCGCCCGCCCAGCATGCCTCGCTCGCGGCGCTGCGCGCGGCGGAGTCGGGCCGTCCGATGGTGCATGCGACGCTGACCGGCGTGAGCGCCGTGTACGGTCCCGACGGCCGCCGGATCGGCACGACGCTGGACACCGACCGCAGCGCGGCGGCCGTCTACGACGTGCCCCTCGCGCGGACGACCACCGGCTACGCGCAGTTCGGCGACTGGCCGCTGTACGGCGCCCTGACCGTACTGGCGGCGCTGTGTGCCGCCGAGGGCATGGGCGCGCTCAGGAGGCCTGTGTCAGAGCCTCGCGCACGACGCGCTCGCACAGCTCGTGGGTCGCCAGAGCGTCCCTCGCGCTGAGCTGCTCACCTGCTCGTACGGCGTCGAGGAAGGCCAGGACGGCCTGCTCGATGCCGCGCTGACGGGCCACCGGAACCCAGTCCCCGCGTCGCCGGACGGTCGGCTGGCCCTTGTGGTCCACGACGTCCGCGAGGTTGAGGACCTGGCGCTTGGTGTCCTGGCCGGAGACCTCCAGGATCTCCTCGGTGGAGCCGTTCATCCGGTTCATCATGCCGATGGCGGTGAATCCGTCGCCGGAGAGCTGGAGCACGACATGGTGCATGAGTCCGTCGCGGATCCGGGCCCGTACGTCCGTGTGCTCCACATCTCCGGGCAGCAGGAAGCGCAGGGTGTCGACGACGTGGATGAAGTCGTCGAGGACGAGCGTGCGCGGGTCCTCGGGCAGGCCGATCCGGTTCTTCTGCATGAGGATGAGCTCGCGCGGGTGGTCCAGGCACTGCGCGTAGCCGGGCGCCAGGCGGCGGTTGAAGCCGACGGTCAGGCTCACCGCGCGCTCCTCGGCGAGCGCCACGAGCCGCTCGGATTCGGCGTACTCGTACGCCAGCGGCTTGTCGACATAGGTCGCCACCCCGGCCTGGAGGAGCCGGGTGACGATCTCGGCATGCGCGGAGGTCGGCGCATGCACGAACGCGGCGTCGAGGCCGGCGGAGAGCAGCGAGTCGAGGTCGCTGTGGCGCCGCACGGCCGGCACGTGGTGGGTCGCGGCGACCCGCTCCAGGGTGGCCTGTGTCCGTGTCTGCAGATGGAGTTCGACCCCGGGGAGGGCGGCGAGGACCGGGAGATATGCCTTCTGTGCGATGTCGCCGAGTCCGATGCAGCCGACCTTCACGGGGTCTCCCTAGCGCTGGGTGATCTGTCGTTCGCGCTGGTCAGCTTACTCGCGCGCGGTCGGCGGCCGACGGCGGCCGACGGCGGCCGCCAGTCGGCGATGCCGTCGAAACCGCGCAGGACGAGGCCGGGTCCGAAGCGGGAGACGGCGGCGATGAGCCCGTTGCGCAGGGCGACGGCGGGCGGGGCGGAGAGAAGGGCGAGCCGGCCCGTCCGGGCGGCCTTGCGGACGATCGCCGTGGTGCGCGGCAGCCGGTCGGCGGTGTACGCGGCCAGTGCCCGGCTCGGCCGAACTCCCGGGCCGGCGTGGTGGGCGAGGACGATCGCGTCCTCGAAGGCCTGGTTGCCGCCCTGGCCGAGGGTGGGCTCCATCGCGTGGGCGGCGTCGCCGAGCAGGGCGACGCGGCCGCGGTGGAAGGCGGGCAGGGGTGCGGGCATGTGGTGGACGTCGTGGCGCAGGACGCCGTCGGGGTCCACGGCGGCGAGGATCCCGGGCACCGGGTGGTGCCAGTCGCCGAAGAGGCGCAGGAGTTCGGCCTTCTCGTCGTCGGGGGCGCGGGCGCCTTCGGGGGCGGCGGCCATCGCATAGGCGTAGACGCGGCCGTCCTTGAGGGGCTGGGTTCCCCAGAGGCGGCCCGGGCCCCAGGTCTCGTGCGGAGGGAAGGGGCGTTCGGGGGCGGGTACGACGACGCGCCAGGTGGTGAAGCCGGAGTGCTCGGGACCCGCGTGGTCGGGGAAGAGGGTGCGGCGGACCGTGGAGTGGATGCCGTCGGCGCCGAGGACCAGTTCGGCCTCGATGTCCCCGTCGGGGGTGCGGACGACGGCGGCCCGGCCGTCGTCGCCGGGATCGGCGAGGAACGCGGCCGCCCCGGTCCGTACGACTCCCTCGGGGAGGGCCGAGAGGAGGAGATCGACGAGAGCGGCGCGGTGCAGCAGGACGAGGGGGCCTCCGAAGCGGGCGGCGGCGGCCTTGGCGCTGGTGCGGGCGAGCCAGCGGCCGTCGGGGGCGCGCATTCCGCCGTCGCCCTGCCAGGCGGACAGTTCGCGTACGCGGTCGCCGAGCCCGATGACGTCCAGGGCGCGCTGGGAGTTGGGGGCGAGGCCGATGCCGGCGCCGACGGGGGTGAGGGCGGCGGCGCGTTCGAGGACGGTGACGTTCCAGCCGCGTTGGTGGAGGGCGACGGCGGCGGCGAGCCCGCCGATGCCGGCCCCGACGACGACGGCGCGGTGCTGTTCCATGACTGCTCCCTCGGAAACTACAGGTGTAGTGACCTTGCGAACGTACTACAGGTGTAGTCCGGCCGGTAGTAGGTTGTGCCCATGACCGCACGCACCCCCCGGCCCGCCCCCGACTCCCCCGCCGCGGGCCCTCCCGCCGTGTCCGGCTCCCGCGCCGAGCGGATCGGGGACGCCGCCCTCGACCTCCTCGTCGAACGCGGGATGCGGGGGCTCACCCACCGGGCGGTCGACGAGCGGGCGGGGCTGCCGCAGGGCTCGACCTCCAACCACGCCCGCACCCGCCAGGCCCTGCTGGAGACGGCGGTCCGCCGTCAGGTCGAGCTGGAGGCCCGGGTCCTCACGCCGCACGAGATGCCGGGTCCGGACGCCGCGGCCGGGGACCTGGTGGACGCCCTCTCGCTCGCCCTGCACCGGTATCTCACCGACCACCGGGCGCTGCTCGTCTCCCGCTACGAACTCGCCCTGGAGGCCACCCGCCGCCCCGAGCTGCGCACCTTCTTCGACACGGCCGGGTCGGCGTTCCACGGGCCGCTGATCGCGATGATGGCGGCCGCCGGCTCCCCCTCCCCCGAGCGGCACGCACTGTCCCTGATCGCCTGGTGCGAAGGGCTGATGTTCTCCTGCGCCGCGGGTTCGTTCCACTCCGCCGTGCCGAGCCGGGCCGAACTGCGCGTCGGGTTCGACGAGTTGTTGCGCGGAATGCTGGGCGGCTGAACCGCGCCGGTCCCTCTGGCGCCCACCGCGGCCATCGGCGACGATGCCCGGCATGACCTCCGTGGAACACACCGCACGCACCGAACCGTCGACCACCGCGGGCGAGCGCGAGATGCTCGAAGGCTGGCTGGACTACCACCGCCGCACACTCGCCCTGAAATGCGAGGGGCTGGCCGAGCCACAGCTGCGCACGGCCTCCGCGCCGCCGTCCGACCTCAGCCTGCTCGGCCTGGTCCGCCACATGGCCGAGGTGGAACGCGGCTGGTTCCGGCGAGTGCTGGCCGACGAGCGGCCGGGCCGGATCTACGGCACGGAGGAGGACCGCGACCGCGCCTTCCACCTCACCGAGGCGGACACCTGGGACGAGGCGTGCGCGACCTGGCAGGGCGAGATCGCACGGGCCCGCGAGCTGGCCGCGGCGCACCACCTCGACGACCTGGCCAAGGGCGAGCACCGCAGCGGCGAGACGTTCAACCTGCGCTGGATCTACACCCACATGATCGAGGAGTACGCGCGTCACAACGGCCACGCGGACCTGCTGCGCGAGCGGATCGACGGGGCCACGGGCGACTGACAGGCCCCGAGCGCGCCGGCGTACCGGGTAGGCGCCGGCGTACCGGGCAGGCGTGGCACGGCGGCGCACGTCAGCCCGTTCGCGATGATCACTCGTGCGGGGCATTCCCCGTCGGTAGGGGCGCGAAGATCATCGACCGACCAGCAGAGTGGCGCGGGTGCATGGAACGAGAACCTCAGCGATGATCCTGGTCGGATTGGCCGTCGCCGGCCTCTCCGGCTGCGTCTCGGTCGAGACACGGCCTCCGGCCCCCGAACCGCCGAAGGAGGTCAGCCGACCGTCCGAGCAGGTGGACGTGGCCCCGCAGATCGTCGAGGGACCGGCCCGCGAGGCTCTGGAAGCGGCACTGCCCCCTCCCCCTCCGTCGTCTCCCCGCGCGGCCCCCGGGCAGCGCGAGGGGGACGGGAAGGGCGGGTCCGGGGCTTCGACGGGCAAGCAGCGGCCCCCGTTCGTACCGCACCAGCGCGCCCGCGTACCGGCCGCGAAGGTCCCCGACGCGCCCGAGCCGCCCCGCTCCCGGGCGGACGTCTGCGCGCTGGGCGAGCGGTACGGAGGCCGGCACCCCGGAAGCGACCAGGCCAAGATCTGCCGCGGCACGTACGGGAAGTGAGTCCGGCCCGCGGCTAGCGCGCGCGGAGCCGTACCTCCAGGCGCTCGATCGCGGCGCGCACCCCGTTGCCGTATCCGTCGTCGTCCAGCGCGTCCGACGCCGTGCGGGCCCGGTCCAGATGGACCCGCGCCGCGTCGGGCCGCTGCAGCTTCAGATAGTCGGCGGCCAGGTTGAGGTGGAGCGAGGGGTACAGCGCCCGCAGCGCGACGGCGGAGCCGTGCTCGGCCAGACGCTCCTCGCCGATCTCCTCGGCCGCCAGGAGGGCCCGGAGGTCCCAGGCCAGCTCGACGTCCGGATCGTCCTGCGCGTCTGCCATGTAGTGCGCGAGGGTGCAGCGGTGCAGGGGCTCGCCGTCGGGACCGATCTGCGCCCACAGATCCCCGAAACGGTTGCGCGCCTCCTCCCGGTCCCCGCCGTGGAGCAGCATCGTCGCCTGACCGATCCTGGTCATGACGCCGTCGTCCGACACCTGCTGCTGCTCGGTCACTGCGGCCTCCACGTGCTCTCCGTCCAGGAGGTCCGACGCTAGCCGCAGCGACCCCCGATCCGGATCAGGCTCGGGCGCCGGCCGGGGCCTGTCAGCCGGGCGGGCTCAGAAGCCCGCCCGGACAGCGGACCGCCGGCGTCAGCCCAGGTCGGGGATGCGCCAGTCGATCGCCTCGTGGCCCTGAGCCGCGATCGCCTCGTCGATCTGGGTGAAGGGGTGGGAGCCGAAGAACTTCTTCGCCGACAGCGGCGAGGGGTGCGCCCCCTTCACCACCACATGGCGCTCCTCGTCGATCAGGGGGAGCTTCTTCTGCGCGTAGTTCCCCCACAGCACGAAGACGGCCGGGTCCGGCCGGGAGGCCACGGCGGAGATCACCGCGTCCGTGAACTTCTCCCAGCCCTGGCCCTTGTGCGAGTTGGCCTCGCCGGCGCGGACGGTGAGGACCGCGTTGAGCAGCAGGACACCCTGCTCGGCCCACGGCATCAGATAGCCGTTGTCCGGCACCGGGTGTCCGAGCTCCTCCTTCATCTCCTTGTAGATGTTGCGGAGGGACGGCGGGGTCTTGACACCGGGCCGGACGGAGAAGCAGAGACCGTGCCCCTGCCCCTCCCCGTGGTACGGGTCCTGGCCGAGGACCAGGACCTTCACCTTGTCGTACGGGGTGGCGGCGAGGGCCGCGAAGACCTCGTCGCGCGGCGGGTAGACCGGCCCCTTCGCCCGCTCCTCCTCGACGAACTCGGTGAGCTGCTTGAAGTACGGCTTCTGCAGCTCGTCGCCGAGGACGCCGCGCCAGGACTCGGGCAGCATGTCGGTGTCGGTCACGTCAACAACCTCCGGTAGGCCATGTCTTCTTACGTGCTGAAGAACCTACCGGGGGCCACTGACATCTCCGCTACCAGCTGGTCCTGCGGCTGAGTTCCCACATCTGCATGACGGTCTGCGGGTCGAGCGCGCGCTCGCCGCCCGCGATGTCCTCACCGGCCGCGATGTAGAGCTTGCCCTGCCACAGCGGGAGGAGCCGGACGTCGTCGACCATGATCTCCTGCGCCTCCTTGAACTCCTCGGCGGCTGCCCCGCGGTCGCTCTCGCGCCGCGACTTCGGCAGGATCTCGTCGGTGATGCGCGGGCTCACGTACGGAGTTCCCAGCGCGTTCTGCTTGCCGACGAACGGCGCGATGAAGTTGTCCGCGTCCGGGAAGTCGGGGAACCAGCCACGACCGAAGACCGGGTACTCGCCCTTCTGGTAGCCCGCCGCGAACTCCTTCCACGGCTTGCTGCGCAGGTTCACCTTGAAGAGGCCCGAGGCGTCCAGCTGCCGCTTCAGCTCGGCGAACTCGAGCGCGGTGCCGGAGCCGTACCGGTCGGTGGTGTACCAGAAGGTCAGCTCGACCGGCTTGGTGATCCCGGCCTCGCGCAGGATCGACTTGGCCTTCGTGACGCTGGGCTCGCCGAAGGCGTCGAAGAACTCCGTGGTGTGCCCGGCAATGCCCTTGGGGACCATGGAGTACAGCGGCTCGGCCGTGCCCTTGTACGCCTTGTCGACGAGTTCCTCGCGGTCGACGATCTGGGCGATCGCCTTGCGGACGGGCTCCTTGGCGACCGAGGAGTCCCGCGCGTTGAAGACGAGGTAGCGGATGTCGGCGCCGGTCGACTCCACGAGCTGGAGCTTCTCGTTCTCCGGGGTGTCCTCCTGGAGGTCGACCACCTCCTCGGCGGTGAGACCCCGGTAGGTGGCGTCGATCTCCTCCTCCCGCAGCGCGGTGACCATGGCCTCGGACTCCTTGAAGTACCGAATGGTCACGCCGCCGTTCTTGCGGTCCGCGAACCCCTTGTAGGTGGGGTTCTTGGTCAGCTCGGCCTTGTCGCCCTCGACGTAGTCGTCGAGGACGTAGGGACCGGAGCCGGTGAGCTTCCCGTCCTCACGGAGCTTGTCGGCGGGGTACTCGGCGGGGTCCACCAGGGACATGGCCGGGGTCGCGAGGACGAAGGGGAAGGTCGCGTCGGGCTTGTTCAGCTTGAAGACGACCGTACGGTCGTCCACGGTCTCGATCTTGTCGAGCGAGCCGAGCATCCCGTTGGGGCCACCGTCGGCGTCGATCGTGCGGATGCGCTCGATGGAGTACTGGACCGCCTTGGCGTCCAGTTTGTGCCCGTTCGAGAAGGTCAGGCCGTCGATGAGCTTGCACTCGAAGATCCGGCTGGCGGTGTCGGAGAATTTGCAGTCGGCGGCATCGGACTGCGGGGTCGTGCTGCCGGTGGGAAAACTCACCAGCGTCTGGAAGACATTTCGGTACAGCTCCCAGGAATTGTCCCAAGCGGCTGCCGGATCAAGCGTGGTGGGAGAACTCGTCGTGCCGACGACGATTCTCTGCTCCCCGGTGGATTCACCGTCCGAAAACAGGCTGCATCCGGATACCAGGGATATGGACGCAAGGGCTGCAGCGGCCTGCAGACTGGTCCGGTTGAACACGTGCACGCTCCTCGTTCAGCCATGGGTCGGCCGACCATACCGCAGCGCCCCGCCAGGTCAATGTTCGACCCTGACGGGGCACTTGAGGCATTCAACGATTAACCGGGGTCAAACCGGTCAGGAATTCAGGAAAGTGTCCGGATATCGGTCACTCGACGCCGGAGTTGAGGAAAAGACCCCCGTCGACCACGAGCGTCTGCCCGGTGATCCAGTCCGACTGGTCGGAGGTGAGGAACGCGGCGGCGCCCCCGATGTCCTCCGGGACGCCCAGCCGGCCGAGCGGGTACGCGGCCGCCGCCTCGGCCTCCCGACCCTCGTAGAGGGCCTGGGCGAACTTGGTCTTGACGACGGCCGGGGCGATCGCGTTGACGCGGACCACCGGCGCGAACTCGTGCGCCAGCTGGAGGGTCAGATTGACCATGGCCGCCTTGCTCATCCCGTACGCGCCGATGAACGGCGAGGCGGAGATGCCGGCGATCGAGGCGATGTTCACGATCGCGCCGCCATGATCCTTCTGCCAGGCGCGCCAGGTCAGCTGGGCGAATCCCAGGGCCGAGATCACATTCGTCTCGTAGACCTTGCGGGCGACGTTCAGGTCGAGCTCGGCGATCGGTCCGAAGACCGGGTTCGTCCCGGCGTTGTTCACCAGGAAGTCGACCCGGCCGAACGCCTCCATCGTCGCCTCGACCGCAGCGGCCTGGTGGGCCTCGTCGTGGGCCTTGCCGGGCACCGCGATGACCCGGTCGGCCCCGAGGCGCTCGACGGCCTCCTTGAGGGCCTCCTCGCCCCTTCCGGTGATGCACACACGGTCGCCGCGGGCGACCAGCGCCTCGGCGATGCCGTAGCCGATGCCCCGGCTGGCGCCGGTGACCAGAGCGACCTTGCCGGACGGCTCGGGCAGTTCCTTCGTGCTCATGTACGTCTCCTTCTTCCCGCTCGAAGCGTCAGTTGAGCGGGCCGCCGGCCACGTACAGGACCTGGCCGGAGACGAAGCCTGCGTCGTCACCCGTGAAGAAGGCGATGGCGTTGGCGATGTCCTCGGGCTTGCCGACGCGCTGCACCGGGATCATGGAGGCGGCCGCGGCCTGGAACTCCTCGAAGCCCATGCCGACGCGCTCGGCGGTCTGCGCGGTCATCTCGGTGACGATGAAGCCCGGGGCGACGGCGTTGGCGGTGATGCTGAACTTGCCGAGCTCCTTGGCGAGGGTCTTGGTGAAGCCCTGCAGACCGGCCTTGACGGCCGAGTAGTTCGCCTGGCCGCGGTTGCCGAGCGCGGAGGACGAGGAGAGCGAGACGATCCGGCCGAAGCCCGCGTCCACCATGTGCTTCTGGCACGCCTTGGCCATCAGGAACGCGCCCTTGAGGTGCACGTTCATGACCGTGTCCCAGTCGGACTCGCTCATCTTGAAGAGCAGGTTGTCGCGGAGCACGCCGGCGTTGTTGACGAGGATCGTCGGGGCGCCGAGCTCGGCGGCGACGCGCGCGACGGCGGCCTCCACCTGAGCGCTGTCGGAGACGTCGCAGCCGACGGCGATGGCGGTGCCACCGGCGGCCGTGATCTTCTCGACGGTGTCCTTGCAGGCCGCCTCGTCGAGGTCGAGTACGGCGACGGCGCGGCCCTCCGCGGCCAGCCGTACCGCGGTCGCGGCGCCAATGCCCCGCGCCGCGCCGGTGACGACGGCTACGCGCTGCTCGGTGGTCGACATGCTGGTTCTCCTCGCCCTTGGATCATCCATGGATGCGGCTCGCACGGTGCGTCCCACACATGAGCGACCGCTTAGTACCTTCCGCAGACGAGACGCTAGAAGCCCTGGCACCCGGTGTCAACGGCCCACCGGGTGCACAGCATCACTCCGCGCCGCACCGGACGGCGCTCAGCGCACCAGCAGATCGAGCAGCCTTTCGACCTCGGCCTCCGGGTCGGCGGTCAGACCGGTGTGCACCGGGCCCGGCTGGACGACCGTGGAGCGGGGCGCGATCAGCCAGCGGAAGCGCCGTCCGGCGTCGTCGCGCGCCGCCTGTCCGGCGTCCTCCCCGCCCAGGCAGATCCCCTCGACCGCGTGCAGCGCGGCCCGTACGCCGGTCACGTCCGCACCGGGATCGAGCACCCTGAGCTTGGCCTCGTCGAGATGCGTGCGGGCGGCGACGAAGGACTTGGCCCGGCAGTAGACCACCACGCCCGCGTTGAAGAACTCGCCGCGCTCGACACGGGGCACGACGCGCAGCAGCGCGTACTCGAAGACATCGCGGTCGGTCACGTGGTGCGGTCCTTCTGGGCGGAGTGCGGCCGGGGGGCGAGACGTTCGGCGAGCCAGCCTGGCGGCTGCGCCGGCCCCCGCTCGACCCGCGGACCGAGAGTGATCCGCTCGTGGATGGTCGCGGCGCGCGGCAGCAGCGCCTCCACGTACGCGGCGCGCACCGCGTCGGTGCTGTCGAAGCCGGGCTCGTCCACCAGCCACTCGTCGGGGACGTCGGCGGTGACCGCCTCGAGCAGCTCGCGGGTGACCAGGGGTGCCAGCTCGGCCGCCGCGGCGGCGACGTCCGGCGAGAAGGGCGCGAGGGCGTGGTCGGAGGCGTCGTACGGCTTCGCGGCGGAGGCCTGGGCGCCCCGCCAGTTGTGGTGCCAGATCATCGTGGCGCCGTGGTCGATGAGCCAGACGTCGCCGTGCCAGACCAGCATGTTCGGGTTGCGCCAGGACCGGTCGACGTTGTTGATCACCGCGTCGAACCAGACGACCTTCCCCGCCTCCTTCGGGTCCACTTCGTACGCCAGCGGGTCGAAGCCCAGCGAGCCGGGGAGGTAGTCCATCCCGAGGTTGAGTCCGCCACTCGCCTTCAGCAGCTCCTGGACCTCCTGGTCGGGCTCGGAGAGCCCGATGACGGGGTCGAGCTCGATGGCGACGAGCTCGGGCACGCGCAGCCCGAGCCGGCGGGCGAGCTGCCCGCAGATCACCTCGGCGACGAGTGTCTTGCGCCCCTGCCCGGCACCGGTGAACTTCATGACGTACGTACCGAGATCGTCGGCCTCGACGATGCCGGGGAGCGAGCCGCCCTCACGCAGAGGGGTGACATAGCGAGTCGCTGTCACTTCTGTAAGCATTTCGCCAGGCTATACGGCCCGCCGACAGGGCCTGCGTTGCAGCCGGGTCGCGGTCACTGCCCGGCCCGGATCATGTCCGAACACTTCTCGCCGATCATCATCGTGGTGATGCACGGATTGACCGCGGGCAGGAACGGCATGACCGAGGCGTCCGCCACCCGTAGCCCCTGCACCCCCTTGACCCGCAGCTGCGGGTCGAGGGGCGAGGTGGAGTCACGCTCGGCGCCCATCCGTACGGTGCCGGCCGGGTGGTAGACCGTGTTGTGCGTCTGGCGGATGTAGGAGAACAGCTCCTCGTCGGTCGTGGCGTCCGGTCCGGGCGCCAGCTCCGCACCCTTCCAGTCGGCGAGCGGCGCCTGCGCCGCGATCTCCCGCGCCAGCCGCAGTCCGCGGATCATCACCCGGATGTCGTGCTCGTGGGTGAAGTAGCGCGGGTCGACCTTCGGCTTGTCCCGGAAGTCACGGCTGCGCAGCCGGATCGTGCCCTCGGAGCGGGCGCGGGTGACGTTCGGCGTGAGGCAGAACGCGTTGTCGGTGGTCGGATAGCCGCGACGGTAGGTGTTCATGTCGAACGGGACCGAACCGTAGTGGAACATCAGATCCGGCCGGTCAAGACCCGGTTCTGTGTCCGTGAAGATCCCGATCTCCCACCACTGCGTGGACGAGGTGACCATGGGCTGCTTCGCCTCCCACATGATCACCCCCTCGGGATGGTCCTGGAGGTGTGAGCCGACGCCGGGCGAGTCCACGCGTACGTCCACGCCGTTGTCGCGCAGATGGGCGGCGGGTCCGATGCCCGACAGCATCAGCAGCTTCGGCGAGTCGATCGCCCCGCAGGAGACGATCACCTCGCGCCGCGCCCGTAGGGAGTCGAGATGCACGGCGTCCGGCTGCAGGTACTCCACACCCGAGCAGCGCGCGCCGTCGAACAGCAGTCGCCTCGCCTGCACCCCGGTGCGTACCTCCAGATTCGGCCGCTTGCCCATCACGGGATGCAGATACGACACCGAGGCGGAGGAACGGGTCCCGTCCTCGCGGCAGTTGATCTGGAACCAGTTCGCTCCGCGCACCACCGTGCGGCCGGAGTTGAACGGCACCGTCGGGATGCTGCTTGCCGCGCAGGCCGCCAACAGCGCCCGGCCGCACGGGTCCCGGGGCGGCACCGAGCGGATCGTCACGGGTCCGGAGCGGCCGTGGTGGTCGCCCGTGCCGTCGTTGGTCTCCAGCCGCTGGTACAGCGGGAAGCAGTCGGCCGCGCTCCAGCCCGTGCACCCCATCGTGCCCCACTCGTCGAGGTCCTCGGCCGGCGCCCAGAAGGCGATGCACGAGTTGTGCGACGAGCAGCCGCCGAGCACCTTGGCGCGGGCGTGGCGCATGAAGCTGTTGCCGTTCTCCTGCGGCTCCACCGGATAGTCCCAGTCGTAGCCGGACTCCAGCAGGGCCATCCACCGGTCCAGCCTCAGGATGCTCTCGTCGCCCTCGTCGGAAGGCCCCGCCTCCAGCAGGCAGACGCTGACACCGGGATCCTCCGACAGGCGGGCCGCGACGACGGCCCCGGCGGTGCCGCCGCCGACCACGACGTAGTCGAACTCGGGCTCAGAGGGCTGTGCGGGCATGGTCTCTCCAGTACGAGATGTCCCCGTGGGGGGAGGGAGGCCGGATCAGGAGACGTCTGCGCGGTGTTCGGCCAGCACGCCCGTACGGTGCCGTTGTACGAACCAGTAGTAGGCGAAGCCGCCGAGCGCCACGATGCCGATGAACAGGAACGCGCCCCAGCGCAGGTACCAGTGCTGGGGCCCGGTCGCGTTGTAGACCTCGGCGCGGGGCCAGGCCAGGTTCAGGGACATGGCGGCGCCCCACAGCACCGCCAGGATGTTGATCGGCAGTCCGAAGCGGCCGAGCGAGAAGGCTCCCTCGCGGGGCTGCCAGTTCCCGCGCAGCCGCTGGATCAGCATCGGGGTGGTGACCATCAGGTAGGCCACGTAGATCATGATGACCGCGATGCTGGTGATCACCGAGAAGATCTGCGGCTGGTTGATGTTGACGACCAGGATGACGACACCCACCGCGCCGATCAGGACGGCGGGAATCACCGGGGTACGGAAGCGCGGGCTCACCTTGGCGAGCGCCGATCCGGCGGGCAGGTTGTTGTCCCGTGCCATCGCGAACATCAGCCGGATGCCCGCGGCCTGGACGGCCAGCACGCACACCGTGATCGCCACGACCACGCACCACAGGAAGATCTCACCGATCGTCGCCCCGAGCGTCTCCAGCACCACGTACTGCAGGCCGCCCGTGGCCAACTCCTTCGACTGCAGGTCGGGCACCGCCATCAGCGCGAACAGCAGGATGAGACCACCGATGACGAAGGACGCGACGAGCGCGCGGAGAATCGCGCGCGGCGCGTTCCGGCTCGGGTTGTGAGACTCCTCGCCGAGCGAGGAGGCCGTGTCGAAGCCGTACATCACGTACGCCGACGCGAGTGACGCGGTGAGGAACGCCCCGAGGTAGCCGAGCGGCTCTCCCGCGCCCAGACCGTACGTGTCGGTGAGCACCGTGGCGGGCCCACGGGTGATGTGCGCGGCGAGGCAGATGATCAGAGCCACGGCGGCGATCAGCTCGATGAAGACACCCGCCGAGTTGATCCGCGCCATCAGCTGTACGCCGAAGGCGTTGACCAGCGTGGAGAAGAGGATCAGCACCGAGCCGAGCAGGACCGCGTTGGCCGCGGCGTCGTTCTCGCCGCTGCCGTCGCCGACGAACTGGAACCAGGGGTCGATCTGCGGCAGCGTGATCTGGTACGCGAGAGCCACGGCCGACAGGGTCACCATGGTGGCCGTCATCATCATCCAGCCGCCGAGCCACCCCACGTGCGGGCCGCCCATCTTCTTCGCCCAGTTGTAGACCGAGCCCGCGACCGGGTAGCGCGCCGCCAGCTCGCAGAAGCACAGTGCCACCATCAGCTGGCCCACGAACACCATCGGCCACGACCACCAGTAGGCCGGGCCGCCGAAGGCGACTCCGAAGTAGAACAGCTGGAACGTGCCGGTCAGGATCGAGATGTAGCTGATCCCCGCGGCGAACGTGTGGAAGTTGCCCAGTGTGCGCTTCAGTTCGGGCCGGTAGCCGAGCTCGGTCACCGAGTCGTCGTCGTGCGGGGCGTCGCTGCCGGCGCCGGGCCGGTCCTGGCCTGTCGGCTGTGCGGTCACTCGAACCACCTCTGCGCCTTGGGGGCGAGGTTGCGCCAGATGTGCTTGGTCTCCTGGTATTCGGCGAGTCCCGCCGGCCCCAGTTCGCGGCCGAAACCGGATTGCTTCATGCCGCCCCATTCCGCCTGCGGCACGTAGGGGTGGAAGTCGTTGATCCACACGGTGCCCGCCCGGAGCCGGGACGCGACCCGGTGTGCGCGGCCGGTGTCCTGCGACCACACCGCACCCGCGAGGCCGTACATGGTGTCGTTGGCGACTGCGACGGCCTCGGCCTCACTGGCGAACCGCTCGACCGTGAGCACCGGGCCGAACGACTCGTCACGGACCACCGACATCCCGGGCGTGCAGTCGTCAAGCACGGTCGGCGGATAGTAGTAGCCGTCGGCGAGTTCCGGGGCCGTCGGCCGCGCCCCGCCACAGCGCAGCACCGCGCCCTCGGCCAGGCCCGCGGCCACGTAGGCCTCCACCTTCTCGCGGTGCGCTGCCGAGATCAGCGGTCCGGTCCGCGCGTTCTCGTCGAACGGGCCGCCCATCGGGATGGCCCGCGCGCGAGCCACGATCTCGTCGACGAAGGCGTCGTGCAGTGAGTCCTCCACGAGGAGCCGGGCACCTGCCGAGCAGACCTGCCCGGAGTGCAGGAAGACGGCCATCAGCGCGTAGTCGACGGCCGCCTCGAAGTCCGCGTCCGCGAAGACGATGTTCGGGTTCTTGCCGCCGAGCTCCAGGGCGACCTTCTTCACCGTGGGCGCCGCTGCCGCCATGATCCGGCGGCCGGTGGCCAGGCCGCCCGTGAACGACACCAGATCCACGCGGGGATCCTCGGTGAGCGGCGCGCCGGCCTCGGCGCCCGTCCCCAGGACCAGGTTTCCGACCCCTGGCGGCAGCCCCGCCTCGGTGAGCAGCCGCATCAGCAGGATCGCGGTGTGCGGGGTCAGTTCGCTCGGCTTCAGCACGAACGTGTTGCCCGCCCCGAGCGCCGGGGCGACCTTCCACGCGGTCTGCAGCAGCGGATAGTTCCATGGGGTGATCAGGGCGCACACCCCGACCGGTTCGTGCACCACCCGGCTGTCCGCCTCCGGGTTGCCGGTGGCGATGATCCGGTCGGAGCCGCCCGACGCGGTCAGATTGCCGAAGTAGCGGAAGCAGGCCGCGATGTCGTCCATGTCGTACTCGGACTCGACGAGCCGCTTGCCGGTGTCCAGGGACTCGGCCCGGGCGAAGGTCGCCTTGTCACGTTCCAGCAGATCGGCGACGCGCACCAGCAGCCGTCCGCGCTCCGCGGCGGGCGTGGCGGGCCACGGCCCGCTGTCGAACGCCTCGCGGGCGGCGGCGACGGCCGCTGCCGCGTCCTTGGGACCGGCCTCGTCCACGGTGGCGACCAGGGTGCCGTCCGCCGGGCAGCGGATCTCCCGCGTGCGACCGTCCGCAGCGGCGGCCCACGTGCCTCCGATGAACAGCTCCGGCATCGCGCACCTCCGGGTCGATGGGCCGGGCACTGTCTGTGTGCTCCACCCCATGACACTAGGCAGCCTCGTCCGACCCCGCAGAACGAAGGAGCGGGGCGGCCGAGGATCGCAACGGCTCCGCCCGGGCGCGGGCCCCGTGCCTCGGCTTCGTCGCCGTCACCCTTCTGGGCGCTCGAGGGTCGCCACCGGACGCCGCACGGCTCGTCTGGACGGGTGAGAGCCGAGCGACCGGCGGCTCAGGTGCCGGACGACGCCTGCGCCTCGGCCTCCGCGCGGTACAGCCTGCGCAGCCGCACCACGCCCAGATCGTGCTGGTACAGGTTCTCCCGCTGGTCGGCGTCGGCGGGCATGGCCTCCAGCATCACGCGGTCCTGTTCCAGGACCTCCCAGTGGCGCTTCTCGATCAGCGTCTTGTACAGGAAGCGCCAGGACGCGCGCTGCCAGTCCTCGACCCGGCGGTAGCGCCAGAAGAAGACACCGGAGCGCTGCTCGTCGACGGGGCAGACCATGCCCACGATCCCGAACGGTCCGCCCGGGCCGGCCGACGGCGGGTACGGGATGGACAGGTCGACCCAGTCGACACCGGTACGGCACAGCTCGACCCAGTCGAAGTTGACGCCCCGCTGGTCGGTCTTCTCGAAGAAGTAGCCCCGCTCGGTCTCCCGGATACGGAACTTGGCCGTCGTGTCGCCGGCGAACATGGTGTGCGACTCGTGGTGGAGGAAGGCCCCGTGCATCGGGTCGAGCAGGTTCTCCACGGCGTAGCGCCACGGCACGTTCCACTCCGCGTAGCAGAGGAACGCGTCCACCGCGGGGTCCGTCAGCGGCTCGGGGAGCGTCAGCTCGGCCGGCTCGGGGTGCTCCTCGTCGCCGAACCAGGCGAGGATCGCGCCGCCGACCTCGCGCACGGGCAGCGAGGTGACCAGCTTCTTGCCCTCCAGGTTGCAACCGGGGAGGCCGGGGACCGAGGTCACCGTGCCGTCGGTGCCGACCTCGACGCCGTGGTACCAGCAGGCCACCCGGTCGCCGAGGTGCTTGCCCAGCGACAGGGGCGCTCCGCGGTGCGGGCAGCGGTCGGCGAGCATGGAGAGCGTTCCGTCGGAACGGCGGAACAGCAGCCACTGCTCGCCGAGCGCGGTCACCTTGCGCATCGCGCCGGCGGCGACGAAGCGCGAGGGGACGACGGGATGCCACTGGTTGCGCAGTCCGGTGGCGTAGATGCGGTCCGCGGCGGCGGTGGACGACAGCGTCATGTCAGGCTCCCAGTCGGTTCATCTCGGCGCGGAAGGACTCCTCGGTCCACGGCGTGCCGTCGGCGGTCTGCACCTTGCGGGCGTTGAGCCCGCGCACCACGTCGGCGAGCTCGTGGCCTTCCTGGGTGAAGACCTCTTCGAGGGTGGCGGCGAGCTTGTACTCGTACGGCGTGGGCTCGTGCGTACGGGACTGGTGGACGTCCAGGTACGGCCAGGTGTCGGTCACGTTCTCTCCTGAGAAGGCGGGGGAAGGGGTCACAGATCGAGGACGAGCCGGCCGGAGGCGCACCGCGAGACGCAGATCATCATGGTGGCGCCGGCCGACTGCTCAGCCTCGCTGAGCAGGAAGTCGCGGTGGTCGGGCGTGCCGTCGAGCACTCGGGTCTCGCAGGATCCGCAGATGCCGTCGCGGCAGGAGCTGTTCACGCTGAGCCCGGCGCTCTCCGCGGCGTCGAGGATCGACGTGCCGGGGCCGACCCGGAGCGTCAGGCCCGAGGTGCGGCACTCGACCTCGAACTCCTCGTCGTCCCCGGCGCGCTCCACGGTGGGGGCGGCGAACCGCTCCAGGCGCAGTCGGCCCTCCGGGCAGCGTTCCTCCACGGCCGCGAGGAGGGGTTCGGGTCCGCACGAGTACACGAGCGCGCCGTCGGGCAGCCGCGTGAGCACCGTGTCCAGGTCGATGTGGCCCAGCTCGTCCTGCGGGACGAGCGTCACATCGCCGCCGAGCAGGGCGAGTTCGGCGGTGAAGGCCATCGAGGCCCGGCTCCGGCCGCCGTAGACCATGCGCCACTCGGCACCCCGGCGGGCGGCCTCGCGGGCCATCGCGAGCAGGGGGGTGATCCCGATGCCACCGGCGACGAAGACGTACGAGCCGGCGTCCTCAAGGGCGAAGTGGTTGCGCGGCTCGGAGACCGTGACGGTCTGGCCGGGGCGCAGCTTCGTGTGCACATGGCGCGAACCACCGCGCGAGGACGGCTCGTTGAGGACGCCGATCCGGTACGCGCCCTGGTCGTCCGGGTCGCCGCACAGGCTGTACTGGCGGACGTGGCCCCCGACGTGCACGTCGATGTGGGCGCCGGGCGTCCAGGCGGGCAGGGGCTTGCCTTCGGGGTGGGCAAGCTCGACGGACAGTACGCCCTCGGCCTCCCATGTCATGCGGTGGACGATCAGCTGCAGCGGGTTCTCGCTCATGGCCTGGTGCCTCCTTACCGGCGATAGGCAGTACGGGACCGGATCACCGGCCCGGGATCCTCACGGGTGGGGTGAACGGGTTCTTCATCGGGCCCAGGGCCGCGAGGTCGACCTCGACGAGCGTCGGCCCGTCCGAGGCGACGGCCTCTGCGATGACCGGTGCCGCGTGCTCCTCGGCGGCGATCCGCAGGTACGGCAGGTGGCAGGCGCGGGCGAGGAGTTCGAAGTCGGGTGTCACCAGGTCGACGCCGGAGCGGCGCTCGCTGTGGCGGTCCTGCATGTTGCGCAGCACGCCGTACCCGCCGTCGTTGAAGACGATCAGGGTGAGGCGGGGCCGCTCCTGGGCGAGGGTGAGCAGTTCGCCGAGGTGCACGGCGAGTCCGCCGTCGCCGGCGAGGACGACGGTGGGTGCGTCGGGCCGCGCGAGCGCCGCGCCGATCCCCATGCCGAGGCCCTGGCCGATGCCGCCGCCGCGCGGGAAGACGTTGTCCCGCGGGTCGTACATCTCCAGCAGGCGGTTGCCCCAGCTGCTGGAGGGGATGGTCACGTCGCGGGCGACGACGGCCTCGCGCGGCAGCGCGGCGCGGATCGCGTCGCAGATCGCGGCCTGCGGGCCGATGGCGTCGTGGAGGTGGGCGCGCACCTCGGAGCGCACGGCACGGACGCGTTCGCTCCAGCCGTCCTCGGCGGGTGTGGCGTGCCCGGTCAGGGCGGCCAGAGTGGGCGCGGCGTCGCCGTGCAGGGGGTGCGCGACCGGGTAGACCCGGCCGAGCGCCGCCCCGTCGACGTCGATCTGTATGTGCGCCGCGGGCAGGTCCAGCGTGTAGTCGGCGGTCTCGTTGGACCGGAAGTGGGTGCCGATGGTGAGCAGCACGTCCGCGTCGGCGAGCAGGGCCCGCGCGGCGGGGGTGGTGGCGAAGTTGCCGATGACCTGTGCGTGGTCCTCGGGCACCGTGCCGCGCCCGGCGTTGGAGGTGAGCAGTCCCGCTCCGGTCGCCTCCAGGAGGCGGGCGAGTTCGGGGCGGGCCCCGGTCGCGCCGCCGCCGGCCCAGACGAGCGGGCGGCGGGCGGAGGCCAGCAGCTCGCCGGCGGCGGCCAGTTCACCGTCGGTGGGGGCCGGCACGGCGGGGAAGCCGGGAACGGCAAGGCCGTCGGTCTGGGGCGCGTACTGGAGGTCGATCGGCCACTCCACGCTCGCCGGCCCACCGGGTCGGCCCGGGCCGCTGAGCGCTGCCCGCGCCGCCTCGCGCAGGATGTGGCCCGCCCGCTCGGTGTCCGGCACGGTCGCGGCGTGGGCCGACACGGCGGTCAGCATGCCGAGTTGGTCCTTGGTCTCGTGGATGAATCCCCGTCCGCTGCCGAGGAATTCGCTCTCCACCTGACCGGTGACGTGCAGCACGGAGCTGCCGGCGCTCAGCGACTCGATCAGCGATCCGGCGGCGTTGCCCGCGCCGGTACCGGTGGAGGTCAGGGCGCAGCCGATGGAGCCCCGGGCGCGTCCGTAGGCGTCGGCGGCGTTCACGGCGGACGCCTCGTGGCGCACGGGAACGAAGCGCAGTTCGCGGTCGACGGCCTCGACGAGCGGCAGGTTGTGCACGCTGACGATGCCGAAGACGGTGTCGATGCCCAGTTCACGCAGGACGGCGACGAGGAGATCGCCTCCGTTGTCGTAACGCATGGTGTCTCCTCAGAGGATGGAGCGGCCGACGCCGCCGCACACGTCGATGCTGGTGCCGGTGATGTAGGAGGCGCGGGGCGAGAGCAGGGTGACGACCGCGTACGCGACCTCCTCGGCCCGGCCGAGCCGGCCGAGGGCGACGCCCCGGTCGGCTGCCAGTTCCGCCTGCCAGTCCTCGTAGCTCGTGCCGGTGCCGGCCGCGGCGTGGCGGCGGGTCCACTGGCCGGTGTCGATGAGGCCCAGGCACACGGAGTTGACCCGGATGCCGTCGGCGGCGAGTTCGGCCGACAGGGACTTGGAGAGGTTGAGGATGCCGGCGCGGGCGGCGCTGGTGGTGATCAGACGGGGCTCGGGCTGCTTGGCGAGGACCGCGTTGATGTTGACGATGCTCGCCGCCTCGGAGCGGGCGAGGTACGGACGCGCGGCGCGCAGGGGGTTCAGCACCCCGGCGAACTTGAGCTCCAGTTCGTCGCGCCAGTCCTCGGCCGTCGAGTCGTCGAGCCCCTTCATGCGGGACTGTCCGGCGTTGTTGACGAGTCCGTCGACGCCGCCGAACGTGTCGGCGGCACCGCGTACGAAGCGGTCCACGGCGTCGGCGTCCCGGACGTCGCACACGCCGGTGAGCAGGCGGTCCCGCCCGGCGCCCAGCCGGGCTGCCGCCTTGGCGAGACGGTCGGCGTCACGGCCGCAGGTGGCGACGCGGGCGCCCTCGTCGAGCAGGGCGCGGACCGTGGCCAGGCCGACGCCCGAGCTGCCGCCGGTGACCACGATGGTGCGGTCGGCGAGGCCCAGATCCATAACGGGTTTCTCCTGCGCTTCAGTTCATGGTGAAGCCGCCGTTGACGGCGATCACCTGTCCGGTCAGATAGCGGGACTCCTCGCCGAGCAGGTACGAGACGATCCCGGTGAGGTCGTCGGGCTGCTGCGGCCGGGAGACGACCCGGTTCATGCGGTAGAGGTCGTGCCGCTCGGCGGGCACGGTCTCGGTCGCCTCGCACTCGGTGAGTCCGGGGGCGACCGCGTTGACGGTGATCCCCTTGTCGCCGAGCTCGCGCGCCATGGCCCGGGTGAGGGCGATGACCGCTCCCTTGGAGGCGATGTAGTGGGCGAGGCGTGGGGAGCCGTAGAGCGCGGCGTCCGAGGCGATGTTGACGATCCGGCCCGGTGCCGCGAGGAGCGGGTACAGGGCCTTGGACACCAGCCAGGGGCCGCGGGCGTTGACCGTCATGAGCCGGTCCCACACCTCGATGTCGATGTCCTGGAACTCCTTGCCGCCCACGCCGTTGGCGAGCGCCGCGTTGTTGACCAGGCCGTACAGCGGGCCGATCTCCCGCACGGCGGCCGCGAGCGCGGCCACCGAGTCCGGGTCGGCGACGTCGCAGCGTACGAAGCGGGCGTCGATGCCCTCCTCGCACAGCTCCGCGGCCGCGCGCTCGCCCCGCTCCCGCTCCAGTTCGGCGACGACGACGCGGAAGCCGTCCTCGCCCGCCCGGCGGGCCATGGCCAGTCCCAGGCCACGGCCCGCTCCGGTGACGACGACGGTGCGCGCGCCGGCCGGGGGCAGGTCAGCCACGGGTGACGCCGTGCATCGGCGAGTACTCCGGGTAGGTCGGCACCTGCGGCTTCTGCGTGCCGATGACCACGCAGAAGAGGGCGTCGGTGTCGCCCTCGTTCTTGAGGGAACGGGTCACGCCGGCCGGGACGACGATCATGTCGCGGTAGCCGAGGGTCCGGTACTCGACCTCGTCGGGTCCTCGGTGGATGCCGACCTTGACCTCGCCCTCGAGGACGAAGAACGCCTCTTCGACGTCGTGGTGGGTGTGCGCCGGGCCCTCGGCGCCGGGCGGAAGCAGCATGTTGGAGAAGGTGAACCCGCCGGACGGGATGATCCGGCTGTCGTTCTCGTGGTTGCCGGTCGCGCCGGAGCCGACGTACCGGATCTGGCCGCGGCGGAACTGCGCGCCGGCCTTCTCCTGGAAGGACAGGGTGTCGAAGTCGGCGACCCGGGAGTCCTTGGTGGCGATGAGCGAGTCGGTGTAGTCGGCGAGGTCGCCGCCGTTGTCGTACTCGGTGGTGGTCAGAGGCATGGGGACAGCTCCTATTCGGGGATGCGGGCGGTGATGCGGAGGTGGGAGAGGATCCAGGCGTTGAAGCGCCCGGGCTGCTCCTGGTTGGCCAGGTGACCGGCGTCCTTGACGATCACGAAGGCGGTCTTGTGGAGGGCTCCGGCGATGGCCTGGCTCGCCTCGATGCCGGTGACCTCGTCCTGGTCGCCGCAGAGCACGAGCGAGGGTGCGGCGACCGTGGGCAGTTCGGCGCGGAGGTCGGCCGAGGCCATGGACTCGGCGGCGTACGCGTAGCCCGGCAGCCGCACCGAGGCGGCCATGGTGTCGACGACCCGCCGGACCAGTTCGGCCGGAGCCCCGGGTGACACCAGGCGTGGTCCGCGGGCCGCGGCGAAGGCGCGCGGGCCGAGTTCGGCCAGCTCGGTGGCGCGGGCCCGCATGGCCGCCGCCTTCGTCCCGTCCGTACCCGAGCCGGGGCTGGAGTCGGCGACGATCAGCGAGGCGACGAGGTCCGGGTGGCGGGCGGCGAGCCGCAGGGCGATCACGCCGCCCCAGGAGACGCCGAGCACATGGGCGCTCCCGCCGCGCTCTCGGATCAGCCGTGCCGCCGCGTCCGCGAAGTCGTCGAGGGTGAGGGGGACTTCGGGGTCGGGCGACGAGGCGTAGCCGGGGGCGTCCCAGGCGACGACCCGTGCGTACGAGGAGAGTTCGGCGAGCTGCGGGGCGAAGGCGGCCGACGACGATCCGATTCCGTGCAGGCACAGGAGCAGCGGGCCGTGGTCGCCGGCTTCCTCGACGTGGACCTCCGTGGCGGCGGGGGCGAGGACGTCGGCGCTCACAGGATCTGTCCCGTCCGTCCGGCGAGCGCGGCGAGGCTGCGCAGGACCGCGTACGGCACGACCTGGCTGGTCGCCGGGTTGCCCGGGTCCGGCAGGTGCGCGACCTCGAAGCGGTACGTCCCGTGCGCGCCGGCCGCCTCGATGACGTGGCGCGTGTGGTGGGCCGCGGGATCGGCGACGACCCGGACCCGCACAGCGTCCAGGTCGCCGACGGCCAGCGCGACCGAGGCGGCCACGTTCGTCGACTTCGGGAATCTGACCGGGACCTCGCGGGCCGTTCCGGTCATGACCTCGACCGGGCCGGTCGCCGTCCGCATCCGGGCGAGCAACTCCTCGTCCATCCAAGGCTGTTCGAGGGTCGAGGGCAGCTTGGTGGTGGTGAGGCGGACGTCACTGAGCGGCCCCAGGGAGCGGACCGCCTGGAGCAGGTCGAGTCCGCCGACGGCGCCGCCGGTGAAGTACACCCGGCCCGGGCCCGCCGCGAGCAGTCGCTTCGCCAGCTCGTCGTCGGTCAGCGCCCCGGTGGAGGCGATCAGCAGGTCGGTGCCGGAGGCGAGCACCCGCTCGCCCCATTCCCGTACGACACCCTGGCCGGCCGCCTCCACGATCAGGTCGCAGCGGTCCAGCGCCTCTTCGAAGGGGACCTGCGGGGCCGGGGCGGCCTCGCCGAGCGGGCGGTTGTCGACGACGCAGTCGAGCTCCGCGCCGCTCACGTCGCCCGCGGCGAGCGCGGTGCCGACGATCCGGCCGATCGCGCCCCAGCCGACGATGCCGACCTTGCGTACGGTGCTCATACGGTGACCTCCTGGGCGTCGAGGGGGGCGAGCGGGCCGGGGTCCGGCGCGCCCGCCATGTGGCAGCGGATCTCCTTCGACGGCGGGCCCGCCGTCCCCCACAGGTCGGACAGGTCCGGCACCCGCCGCCACACTCGGGCGATCCAGGCGTCCTCGACGATCTGGGCGACCTCGGAGGTGTACTCGCAGACCAGCCCGGAGGGGTCGGTGAAGTAGGAGAAGGTGTTGTTCCCGGGGCCGTGGCGACCGGGGCCCCACTGGGGGGTGATGCCGTGGTGGCGGAGCCGGCCGAGGCCGCGCATGAAGTGGTCGACCGAGCTCATCTCGTACGCCACGTGGTTGAGCGAGGTCCACTCGGCCTGGTTGAACGCGATGCAGTGGTGGTCGGCGTTGCAGCGCAGGAACGCCATCTGGTGCTCGGACCAGTCGGAGACACGCAGGCCGAGCACCTCGCAGTAGAAGGCGACGGCGGCGTCGATGTCGACGGTGTTGAGCACGGCGTGGGTGACCCCGACGGGCACGGCGCCGTCCCGTCCGCGCGGGACGACCGCCTCGACGTGGGCGCTGATCTCGATGAGGCGCCCTTCGGGGTCGGTGAACCGCAGCCCGTATCCCCCGCCCGCCTGGTCCAGCGGTCCGGGCCCGAAGACGGGGACGAGGGAGCGTGCCTCCAGGCGCCGGGCCGCCTCGTCCACCTCGGCCGGGGTCCCGACGGCGAAGGAGATCCGGCCGAGGCCGACGCGCTCGTGCTCGGTCAGCTGGAGGACGTGGTGTTCGTCGCTCGTGCCGCGCAGCCAGCGTGACCCCGTGTCGGACTCGACGGTTTCGAGGCCCCAGACGTCCTCGTAGAAGCCGGCGGCCTCGGTGAAGGCCGGGGTGTACAGCTCGACGGAGCGCAGGGAGCGGAGCCGGGCGATCGGACCTGGCGGTGTGGGGTGCATGAGTCTCTCCAGACGGGCGGGCGTGCCGGGTCAGTTGGCCCAGGGCAGGGGAAGGTCGGAGGTGCCCCAGTACAGGGACTTCTGTCGCTGGTAGGCGCGGATCGCGTTCCGGCCCTTCTCCGTGCCGAGGCCGCTGTCCTTCCAGCCGCTGAACGGGGTGGAGGCGCTGAACTGCTTGTACGTGTTGATCCAGACGGTGCCGGCCTCGATCCGGCGGGCGATCCGCCAGGCGGCGCGCAGGTCGCGGGTCCAGATGCCGCAGGCCAGCCCATAGACGGAGTCGTTGGCCTGGCGGACGAGGTCGTCCTCGTCGTCGTAGGGCAGGGCGACGAGGACCGGGCCGAAGATCTCCTCCTGGCAGGTGCGGGAGGTGTTGGCCAGGCCGTCCAGGACGGTCGGGAGGTAGTACGCGCCGTCCTGGTACCGCTCCCCCTGGGGCGCCGCCCCACCGCACAGCACGCGCGCGCCTTCGGAGCGGGCGAGGTCGACGTAGGCGGCGACGGAGTCACGGTGGCGGTGGTGCACCAGGGGGCCGACCTGGGTGGCCGGGTCGGTGCCGGGGCCGACGCGCAGCTTGCGGACCCGCTCGACGAGCTCGCCGAGGAAGGTGTCGTAGATCTCGCGTGCCACGAAGAGCCGCGATCCGGCGATGCAGGACTGGCCGCTGGACGAGAAGATCCCGAACAGCACTCCCGCCAGGGCCTGCTCGATGTCGGCGTCGGCGCGCACGATGGTCGGCGACTTGCCGCCCAGCTCCAGTGAGGCGGGGACGAGCTTCTCGCCGGCGATCGCGGCGATGGACCGGCCGGTCTCGGTGCCTCCGGTGAATCCGATCCGGGCGACGAGGGGGTGGCGTACGAGGGCGTCGCCGACGATCCTCCCGCTGCCGGGCAGCACCGAGAGCAGGGCGGTGGGCAGGCCGAACTCGTCGAGTGCCCGGGTGATCAGCCGCCCGAGGGCGAGGGAGACCAGCGGGGTCCAGGCGGCGGGTTTGAGGAGGACGGCGTTGCCGGCGGCGAGCGCGGGGGCGATCTTCTGCGCGTCGCTGGCGACCGGCGAGTTCCAGGGGTTGATCGCGCCGACCACGCCGATCGGTTCGTGGACGCTCATGGTGACGTACGGGCCACGGGACGGGGTGACCGCGTCCTCGGCCGTCTCCAGGGCGGCGGCCATGTACCGGAAGGTGCCCGCGGCGCTGAGCGCCAGGGCGCGGGTCTCGGTGAGGGTCTTGCCGGTGTCGGCGGTCTGCACGGCGGCGAGCTCGGGCGCCGCCTCCTCGGTCAGCTCGGCGATCCGGTGCAGCAGCCGGGCGCGCTCGTGGGCGGGCATGTCGCGCCAGGCGGGGTCCGCCACCGCCTTCGCCGCGGCTTCGGCCGCTTCGGCGACCTCGGCGGCCGAGGCGGAGTGCACGGTGGCGAGCACGCGACCGGTCGCCGGATCGACGGTGTCGACCGGCTCGCCCGCACCGCGTCGCCACTGGCCCGCGATCAGGATGTCGGTGGGAAGGAGCTGCACGGGTGGACCTCCGGGCGGGCGGCGGAAGGGGAGTTGGCTCCGCGCACGGACGGAGTCCGGCACGATCCCGTGGCCGGAATCGTCGAAGCACTAGAAATCTAAGCGCTTAACTATTTCTCGACAAGCCCCCGAGTCGAGATCGTTGCCGAATCAGCCTTGAGCACGGCCTTCACGGAACCGATGATGACTATCGGGCCCGCGAGACGGAGATCTCTAGGCGCTTAACCATTGACCGCTTAGATATAGACCCCTACTGTCTCGGCAACTCCCCTGCCCGCGGAAGGACCCCCTCAATGACGACTGTGGCCGGCAAGCAGGCCATCGGCTCCGTAGCCGCGCGACTCGAACGACTTCCGCACTCGCGGTGGCACGTCAAGGTCCGGTTCCTGATCGGCGCCGTCACCTTCTTCGAGGCGTTCGACCAGCTGCTGGCCGCCTCCGCACTGCCCGTCCTGATGAAGGAGTGGCACCTGACCACCGGGCAGGCCACCCTCGCCGTGACCTCCGCCTCCATCGGGATGCTGCTCGGCGCACTGGCGGCCGGCTGGCTGGGCGACCGGATCGGCCGGGTCCGCACCGTCGCCCTGGGCGTCGGCATCACCGGCCTCGCCAGCCTCGCCGTCGCGTTCTCCGGCAGCATCGAGACGTTCTCGCTCTTCCGGTTCGTCCAGGGACTCGGCATCGGCGGAGTCGTACCCGTCGCCGCGACCTACATCAACGAGATCGCCCGCTCCGACAAGCGGGGCCGCTTCGTCCTGCTCTACGAGATGATCTTCCCCGCCGGACTCGCGGCGGCCACGCTGGTGGCCGTGTGGGTGGTCCCCCACTTCGGCTGGCGCGCGATGTTCCTCATCGGCACCATCCCGGTCCTGCTCGCCGCCGCACTGCCCCGCCAGGTCGCCGAGTCCCCGCGCTGGCTGCTGGCCCGCGGACGCACCCAGGAGGCGGAGGAGGTCATCGCGCGCATCGAGGCCGAGGTCGCCCGCTCCACCGCCCAGGAGCTGCCCGCTCCCGCCGCGAACCTGTCCGACGAGACGTCCCGCGGCCGCCTGGGCGACCTGTTCCGGGGGCGCTACCTCCGTCGGACGGTGGTCCTCTCGGGTCTGTGGTTCGTCGCCTACTACGTCAACCACGGCATCTCCACCTGGCTGCCCTCGCTCTACACGAAGACGTTCGGCCTGGATCTGACCACCGCCCTCGTCTACACACTGCTGAGCAACGTGACCGGCCTGCTCGGCACCCTCATCGTCGCGCTCCTGATCGACCGCATCGGACGCAGGCCCGCCCTCGTGGGCGCGCTCGTCGGCACCGTACTCTCGCTGGGCGTGCTCGCCCTGGCCGGCGCGACCTCGGGCGGCCAGGTGGCGGTCTTCGCCTCCTGTACGACCTTCTTCCTCTACGCGGTCAACGCGGGGCTCTACCTCTACTCGCCCGAGCTGTACCCCACCGCCAACCGTGCCAAGGGCGCCGCGTTCGGTGGCGTGTGGAACCGGCTCGGCGTCATCCTCGGCCCCGTGACCGTCGGCGCGATCATCGGAGCGGGCGGCAGCCTGACCCTCGTCTTCCTGCAGCTCGCGGTGGTGGCCGCGGTGGGCGCGGCGATCGCCTGCTTCGCCGTCGAGACCAAGGGCCGGACGCTGGAGGAGCTCAACGCCTGAGCCGGCCGGAGCGGAGCGGCCGGCCGGGCGCTTTCACCTCAGGGCTAAGATTCTCACCGCTGTGAGAATTCGGGGGACGCCGGACGAGGGGAAGACCATGGCTGCATCGAGGCCGGACCGTGACGCCGTCGCGAGCGTGATCGAGGACTGGGCGCGGGAGAGGCCCGAGCTGGACACCAGTCCGCTGGAGGTCCTCGCCCGCCTCCACCGCTCCTTCCTGCGCTACAGCACCCGGCTCACGGCATCGATCGAACGGCACGGTCTGTCCGTGGCGGGCTTCGACGTCCTCACCGCGCTACGGCGCGCGGGACACCCGCACCGGCTGAACGCCGGCCAGCTCGCCGACTCCGGTCTCGTGTCCTCGGCGGGGGTGACGCTGCGCATCGACCGCCTGGAGAAGGACGGCCTCATCGTTCGCGAACGAGACGCCGACGACCGCCGCGTCGTGTACTCGCGCCTCACCGACAAGGGCCTCGCGACGGTGGACACCGTGTTCGCCGAGCATCTGGACAACGAGCGCCGGATGCTCGGCGGCCTGTCCCCCTCCGAACGCCGCCAGCTCGCACGGCTGCTGCGCAAGCTGGAGGAGTCGATCATCGCCTCCGACGAGGAGCCGACGGACACGACGGGGTGAGGGACGCTTCCGTCCCGTGCCGATGACACCGCGCTCGGGTCGGCCTTCCCGGGCACGGCCGCTCGCCCGACAGCCCCGAACCGGCCGCGAGCGAAGTCGCTTTGATCGACTGTCACTCCCATGGCAAGGTATTCGCGCTTGCGTTCTGCGAATGCGCTTACGTACGGGGGTTGGGAATCGTGGCTGTCACGGTGCCGGATTGGGCTGACACGCTGCTGGATCTGGTGGGGGTGAACTGGCCCAACGTCGACGAGGACG
>NZ_JBHWBS010000081.1:0-6312 GCF_042735655.1 Streptomyces sp. NPDC059567
CTCGCTGGGGGGGGCCATCCCCCGGGGCGCCCCCCCCGGCCCGCCCCAGCGGGCCCCCGCCCCGCCGCCCCGCCCCCCCCGGTCAGGCCACCGTCAGGCGACGATGTTGACCAGCTTCGGGGCGCGCACGATCACCTTGCGGATCTCCGCCCCGCCCAGCGCCGCGACCACGTTCGCGTCGCCCAGCGCCAGCGCCTCCAGCTCCGCGTCCGAGATGGACGGGGAGACCTCCAGACGCGCCTTGACCTTGCCCTTGATCTGCACGACGCAGGTCACGGTCTCGTCCACGACGTACGCGGGGTCGGCGACCGGGAAGTCCTGGTGGACGACCGAGTCGGTGTGGCCCAGCTTGCGCCACAGCTCCTCCGCGATGTGCGGGGCCAGCGGGGCGACCAGCAGCACCAGGCGCTCGGCGACCGAGCGCGAGACCGCGCCGCCCGCCTTGGTCAGGTGGTTGTTCAGCTCGGTCACCTTGGCGATGGCGGTGTTGAAGCGCATGGCCGCCATGTCCTGCGAGACGCCGTCGATCGCCTTGTGCAGGGCGCGCAGGACGTCCTCGTCGGGCTCGGTGTCCACGACCGTGACCTCACCCGTCGACTCGTCGACGATGTTGCGCCACAGCCGCTGCAGCAGCCGGTACTGGCCGACCACCGCGCGCGTGTCCCACGGGCGGGAGACGTCCAGCGGGCCCATCGCCATCTCGTACAGGCGCAGGGTGTCGGCGCCGAACTCGGCGCAGATCTCGTCCGGGGTGACCGCGTTCTTCAGGGACTTGCCCATCTTGCCCAGGACGCGGCTGACCTTCTCGCCCTGGTACCAGTAGCCGCCGTCGCGCTCCTCGACCTCGGCCGCCGGCACGGCGATGCCGCGCGCGTCGCGGTAGACGAAGGCCTGGATCATGCCCTGGTTGTACAGCTTGTGGAAGGGCTCGGCCGAGGAGACGTGGCCCAGGTCGAACAGCACCTTGGACCAGAACCGCGCGTACAGCAGGTGCAGTACGGCGTGCTCGGCGCCGCCGACGTACAGGTCGACGCCGCCGGTCGGCATGCCCTCGCGCGGGCCCATCCAGTACTGCTCGATCGCCGGGTCGACCAGCTTCTCGGAGTTGTTCGGGTCCAGGTAGCGCAGCTCGTACCAGCAGGAACCGGCCCAGTTGGGCATGGTGTTGGTCTCGCGGCGGTACTTCTTCGGTCCGTCACCCAGGTCCAGGGTGACGTCGACCCAGTCCTCGTTGCGGGACAGCGGCGTCTCGGGCTGGGTGTCGGCGTCGTCCGGGTCGAAGGTCCGCGGCGAGTAGTCGTCGACCTCCGGCAGCTCCAGCGGCAGCATCGACTCGGGCAGCGCGTGCGCGACACCGTCCTCGTCGTAGACGATCGGGAAGGGCTCGCCCCAGTAGCGCTGACGGCTGAACAGCCAGTCGCGCAGCCGGAAGTTGACGGTGCCCTCGCCGATGCCGCGGTCGGCCAGCCAGGCGGTGATCTTCGCCTTGGCCTCGACGACGCCCAGGCCGTCCAGGGAGATCTCGTCGTTCGCGGAGTCGACCAGCTTCGCCTCGTACGAGGCGAAGGCGTCGTCCCACGTGGACGGGTCGGTGCCGCGGTCGTCGCTCGGCTCGACGACGCAGCGCATCGGCAGCTCGAAGGCGCGCGCGAAGGCGAAGTCGCGGGCGTCGTGCGCGGGGACGGCCATGATCGCGCCGGTGCCGTAGCCCATCAGGACGTAGTCGGCGATGAAGACCGGGACCTGCTCGCCGCTGACCGGATTGGTCGCGTACGCGCCGGTGAAGACGCCGGTCTTGTCCTTGGCCTCGGCCTGCCGCTCGACGTCGGACTTGGAGGCGGCCTGCTTGCGGTACGCGGCGACGGCGTCGGCCGGGGTGGCGTGGCCGCCCGTCCACACGTCGTGGGTGCCGGCGGGCCACGCGTCCGGGACGATCTTCTCGACCAGGTCGTGCTCCGGGGCCAGCACCATGTAGGTGGCGCCGAACAGGGTGTCCTGGCGGGTGGTGAAGACGGTGATCGCACCGGTCTCGCCGACCTGGAAGTCGACGCGGGCGCCCTCGGAGCGGCCGATCCAGTTCCGCTGCTGCAGCTTGATGGCCTCGGGCCAGTCCAGCGCGTCCAGGTCGTCCAGCAGGCGGTCCGCGTAGGCGGTGATGCGCATGTTCCACTGGCGCAGCTTGGACTTGAAGACGGGGAAGTTGCCGCGCTCGGAACGGCCGTCGGCGGTGACCTCCTCGTTGGCCAGCACCGTGCCCAGACCCGGGCACCAGTTGACCGGCGCGTCGGAGGCGTACGCCAGGCGGTACTCGCCCAGGACGTCGGCGCGCTCGACGGCGCTCAGCTCGCTCCACGCGCGCGTGGAGCCCGGAACGTCACGGGTGCCGTTCTCGAACTGCTCGACCAGTTCGGCGATCGGACGGGCCTTCCCGGCCTCGTCGTCGTACCAGGAGTTGTAGATCTGCAGGAAGATCCACTGCGTCCACTTGTAGTACTCCGGGTCGATCGTGGCGAACGACCGGCGCTTGTCGTGGCCCAGGCCCAGCCGGCGCAGCTGGACCTTCATGTTCTCCATGTTGGCCTCGGTGGACACGCGCGGGTGCGTGCCCGTCTGCACGGCGTACTGCTCGGCCGGCAGGCCGAAGGCGTCGAAGCCCAGGGTGTGCAGCACGTTGTGGCCGGTCATGCGCTGGTGACGGGCGAAGACGTCCGTGGCGATGTAGCCCAGCGGGTGGCCGACGTGCAGGCCCGCGCCCGAGGGGTACGGGAACATGTCCATGATGAACTTCTTGGGCCGGGCGGCGATCGCCGGGTCGCCCGCCAGGTCACCGGTCGGGTTGGTCGCCTCGTAGGTGCCCTCGGCGTCCCAGAAATCCTGCCAGCGTGCCTCGATGTCGGCGGCCATGGCCGCCGTATAACGATGCGGGGCCGCCGTCTCGGCAGCCGAATTCATCTCGCTCATGATCCTTGAAGCTCCATCGATCGTCTCTGCCCACTGCCCGCGAACTGCACTGCCACGAAATGAAAAATCCCCTCGCACAGGAGGGGACGCCGCGCCGATTCCGACCGGATCTTTCATCCGTCGGGACTGATCAGCGCGGCTCGCTAAGCAGAAGGCGTACGGCACGCATGGCGCCAGGGTACCGCAGGGCCCGAGCGGGCCGCACCGACGTTCCGACCCGTGGCCGAACGACCTTCGGCGGGCACATCGCCGTGGGCACGCCGTGCTTCCCGGCCGCCCGAGGCGCCCAGGTTACTCCGCGTATCGCCCCTATCCGGGGCAACCCCAAAGTCAGTTGGCCGTTGGGAGTCCCGTAAACACGCAAACCACCTACCGGTCGGTATGGGGCGACCTAACATGCGGCGCAACGGGACTGCTTATCCGCACCATTCGGAGTCGCCCCTATGAACCCTCATCGCAAGAAACGCTCTACCCCCGCCGAGCGAACCGGTATGAGCCGGCCGGTTCAGGGCGGGCTTTCCGTCGCGGCGCTGGTGATCATTCCGCTGCTCGCCATCGGCGGCAGCGACGCCTTCCGGGCGGCGCTCGACTTCACCAGCGGCGTGCTGTCGCTGGTGTCCCTCACCGCGTCGGTCGCCTGGGGTCTGATCGCCACCGACCGGCTGCTGCTCTCCCCGCGGCACCGGCTGCTCGCCCAGGGCATCCACCGGGCCACCGCCGTGGCCTCGCTCGGCTTTCTGCTGCTGCACGCCACCGTCAAGGTGTCCCTGGGGCACGTCGAGCCGATCGGCGCCCTGATCCCCTTCGGCCTCGGCATCACGGGCACGTCGGCCCTCATCGGCTTCGGCTCGCTCGCCGGGCTGCTCATGGTCGTCGCCGCCTCGACGGGCGCCCTGCGCAGCACACTCGCGGGCAGAAGCCGCTTCGCCGCCCGCTGGCGGCCGCTGCACATGCTGGCGTACCCGGCCTGGTGCTTCGCGCTGGTCCACGGTCTGTACACCGGCAGGCCCGCCGCCACATGGGTCGTCGTCATGTACTGCCTGGCCCTGACCTCCGTCGCCGCGGCCGTCTCCCTCCGGATGCTGCCCGCCCCGACACAGCGGGCGCTCGCCGACCGGTTCGTCGGGCTCCTGGCATCGCTGGAAGGCCGCACCAGGGCCGAGGGACCCGACCAGGCGGGCGAACCGGCCGAGACCCCCGCCAGAGCCGAGGACGAGGGCGAGCGCGGCTACGAGCCGCCCACCGTGTCCGCCGAGTGGCTGGACCGGCCCACCGGCCGGCCCTCCCTGCCTCCCCCGCCCGAACCGCTCGCACCCCCCGTACCGAGCAGCCGGCTGTACGAGTCCCCTCCCCCGCTGTTCGAGTCCGCTCCCCCGCTCTACGAGCCCACCTCACCGCTCTACGAAACGGCTCCCCCGAGCCCGCCCCCGGCCCCGAACGCCGGCCCCGGCACCTCCGCCGGTTTCTCGGCCGCCTACCGCGCGGTGTCCCGTGCCGCCGCCCCGGCGCCCGACCCGTACACCTCCGGCGACGCCCCGCTCGCCGAGCGCATACCCATGACCGAGGAGCTCCCCGTCGTCCCCGATCCCACCCTCCGTCCCGGCTACTGGCCCACGCCCTCGCCCCCGATGCCTACCTACTCCAGCCCGCCCCCCGCGGGTGAACCCTGGACCGCACCCGCAGGAGACCGCCCGTGAACGCCCCGCTCCCCGACGTCCCCGAGGTCCGCGTGGTCGGTCTGCCTCAGCTCACCCAGGGCTTCGACCTGGTCGAGCGGCTCGGTCTGGAGATGCATCTGAAGGTGCACGGGCCGCTGGATCCGATGAGCGGCGAACGGCTCGCCCAGCTCGCGGACGAGATATCCCTCCACGGGCGCGGTGGCGCCGGTTTCCCCTTCGGCCGCAAGCTGAGGGCGGTCGGCAAGGCGGCGATCCGCCGTGGGATACGTCCCGTGGTGGTGGTCAACGGCAGTGAGGGCGAGCCCGCCTGCCGCAAGGACACGGTGCTGCTCAACCGCGCCCCGCACCTGATCCTGGACGGCGCCCTGCTGGCGGCCGAGGCGCTCGGCGCCCGGACGCTGATCGTGGCCGTG
Organism: Streptomyces sp. NPDC059567; assembly: GCF_042735655.1. Classification (NCBI taxonomy): domain Bacteria; kingdom Bacillati; phylum Actinomycetota; class Actinomycetes; order Kitasatosporales; family Streptomycetaceae; genus Streptomyces; species Streptomyces sp. NPDC059567. The sequence continues at coordinate 5,054 of NZ_JBHWBS010000081.1, forward strand.
ACCCGCAACTCCACGGAGATCTCCATCCGCTCTGCGCTCGCCGAGCGGGGCCTGTCCGACCGCCGTGGGCAGGCTCTACGCGCGCGTGTCATCCGAACTCCCGAACGCATGGTCTCCGGGGAGGCGTCGGCGGTGATCCGCGCGATCGGCGGCGGCCCCGCGCTGCCCCCCGGCCGCCGTGAGCGCGCGGCGGAGTCCGGGGTGGGCGGGGCACCCACACTGCTCTCCAACGCCGAGACGTTCGCCCAGCTGGCCGTGGCCGCCCGGATCGGTCCGCGCCGCTACGGCCACACCGGCCTGGAGGCGGAGCCCGGCACGGTCATGCTGACGATCTCCGGGGCGGTCGCGCGCCCCATGGTGGTCGAGGTGCCGACGGGCGTCCCGCTGCGGTACGTGCTCCAGCTGGCCGGGGCCCCGCCGCTGCCCCAGGGCGTCCTCACGGGCGGGTACCACGGCAACTGGATCGACTCGATGGCGGTCGACAACGCCGTCGTCTCGCGGGCGTCCCTGTCGGCCGTCGGCGGTTCGCTGGGCGCCGGGGCGATCCTGCCGATCGGCCCCGAGACCTGCCCGATCGGCGAATCCCTACGGGTCGCGAACTGGCTCGCGGCCGAGACGGCGGGCCAGTGCGGGCCCTGCCGGCTCGGTCTGCCCGCGGCGGCCGGCGGCCTCTCGGACGTGCTCAACGGAGGCGGTCCCGCCGCGCTGGAGGCGCTGCGGGAGGTCACGCAGGCGGTGAAGGGCCGCGGCGCGTGCAAGCACCCCGACGGCTCGGCCCGCTTCTTCGCCTCGACCCTCTCGGCCTTCACGGACGATCTGGCCGCCCATGTCCTCGACGGCGGCTGCGGACGCCCGACCATCGGCGTGCTGCCCCTCCCCGCCGCCGGCTACCAGGACGCTGAGGAGTCGATCCCGAGCGGCGAGAAGCTGGCCGTGGACTGGACGCTGTGCCAGGGACACGGGCTCTGCGCGGACATCGTCCCGGAGCTGATCAGACTGGGCCCGGACGGCTACCCGGCGCTCGCCGACGCCTCCGTGCCGATGCATCTGCGAGGACGGGCGCAGCGGGCCGTACGCCGCTGTCCCGCGCTGGCGCTCCGGATCGAGCAGGGTCCCCAGGAGCGGCCGGCCCTTCCGCCGGGCCCCGGCCGTAAGGCACTGGGCAGCGGCCGGGGTTGACACCCGGCCCCCTGAACACGAATTATGGGGGGGGGGGGGGGCGGGGAGGTTGGTCGTGGGTGTGATGTTTGGGTTGTGAG
>NZ_JBHWBS010000081.1:6322-37112 GCF_042735655.1 Streptomyces sp. NPDC059567
GCTAAGGAGAATTGAACTCCTGACCTCCTGCATGCCATGCAGGCGCTCTACCAACTGAGCTATAGCCCCTTGCTGTCCGCCCCGTTCCGGGTTTCCCCCGCGGCGACAGACAGAACATTAACCGGCCCCCCTGGGGATCACCAAATCGATTTCCCCGACGGTCCGAGGGTGCCCGGTAGGGTCCCCCTCTGTGACCGTGTCCGTGCTCGTCAGAACCCGCGCCCGCCGGTGGCCCCTCGCCACTGCCGCGGCAGCCTGCCTCGTGTCGTTCATAGCCTTCTGGGTGGCCCAACGGGTCGCCCACGTGAACATGCTCGACGTGATGGTCTACCGGGCGGAGGGGGAGACCGTCCGGGCCGGCGGCGACCTCTACGCGATGCGCGCCACCTCGGCGAACCTCGCCATGACCTACCCGCCCTTCGCGGGGCTGCTGTTCGTTCCCCTGACCTTCGTCGGCGTTCCGCTGATGCGGACGCTGGCGACGGCCGGGAACCTGCTCCTCGTGGTCGCGCTGGTCCAGCTCTCCCTCCAGCTCGTCCGCCCGTCCCTCTCGCGGGAGCGGCTCTGGCAGGCCACGTTCCTGGTGGCGGCGGTCGTGGTCTGGTGCGAGCCGGTGTGGACGACGCTGCGGTACGGGCAGATCAATCTGCTCGTCGCGGTGGCGGTGCTGTGGGACTTCACACGCCGCGAGGGCAACCGCTGGGCGGGCCTCGGCATCGGTCTGGCGACTGCGGTGAAGCTCACACCCGGCCTGTTCGTCGTGTTTCTCCTGGTCGCCGGCGTGCTCCTGTGGCGCCGCGAGAAGGGCTGGAACCAGTGGCTGCGCACGGCGGCCACGGCGACCGCGGTGTTCCTCGGGGCGACCCTGATGAGCGCGCTGATCCTGCCGTACGACTCCAAGCGCTTCTGGACCGGGACGCTCTTCGAGACGGGCCGGGTCGGCTTCGCGGAGGAGACCGCCAACCAGTCGCTGCGCGGGGTGCTCGCGCGGCTGATGCACACCGACGACCCGGGCATGTGGTGGGCGTTGGTCGCGGCCGTGCTCGGTGGTGCGGCCATGGTCCTCGCGGTGCGGGCCGCGCTGCGCGGGGACAAGGCCCTGGCCGTGATCGTCTGTGCGGTGACGGCGCTGATGATCAGCCCGATCTCCTGGTCCCACCACTGGGTGTGGTGCGTTCCGCTGCTCGTCCTGCTCGTGGACCGCCGCGACCGCGTGCGGCCCGGGTGGGCGGTGCCGGCGGTGGCACTGGCCTTCGCGTCGTTCGCGCTGTGGTGGATACCACACGACCCGGGGCGTCCGGAACTCGACCAGAACGCGGGTCAGATGCTGCTCTCGGCGATCTATCCGCTGACCGCGACCGCCCTGTTCCTGGGGTACGGCCTCAGCCGGTGGCGTCAGGCCGTGGCGAAGGAGTAGAAGCGCTTGAGGGTGCAGTGCTCGTCGAGCAGTCGTCCGTAGATCGGCTCACCCTCGAGTTCGCGGTAGGTCTCGATCGGGTCGCCCTTTATGATCAGCGCCCTCGCGCACTCCTCGCACCAGTACTGGTACTCCGTGTTGACCGGGTCCATGTCCCGGACAATGGGCGTACCGCTGCCGCACCAGTCGCACTTCCGCCTGTGTGCACCCATCAATCAGCTCCAGCTGTGGCCGCAGGACGTGCACACAAAGGACACTCCGCCGTTGTCGCCGAGCACTTGGACCACCCAGGCTGAACCGCACGAGGGGCAGTCGAACGCCGCTCCGGTCCCCTGGACCGCGGCGCGGTCCTCGACGGGCTCGGCGACGGCATCGGTCTCGGCACCCTCGGCACCGCTCGCGGCCATCGCACACTCCCTCCCGTCCGGACCCTCGTACCCCTCCGGCCGTCCGATTCTGCCATGGCCCCGCAAGGGGGTCAGCGAGCTCGGTGCACCAGGGCGGCCGACGCGCCCAAGATCGATGCGGCGGCCAGGGCGAGTGCGCACGCCACGAGCGCGTCGGCGGAGTCATGCGCCCCCGGCGTATGCAGCCGAGCGAGGAAGAGTGTGCCGAAGCTCGCGACACCGATCAGCTGGCCGAGCTGGGTGACGGTGGCGAGCAGCCCACTGGCGTCGGCGGTCTCCTCGGGTCGTACGCGGGCCAGCGCGCCGGTCAGGGCCGGGCTGAAGGCCAGCGCGAGCCCCGCGCCCATGGCGGCGAGTGCCGGGTAGAGCCCCCAGCCGCCCGCGTCGCCGCCCCTGAGGAGGCCGCCCATGGCCAACGAGGCGACGGCGGCCAGCAGGAAGCCGCCGGGGATCAGGATGCCCTGCAGGCGGGCGGGCCAGCGCCGCCAGGTCAGGCCGACCACGCCGAAGGCCGCGGCGGCCGGCGCGAGGGTCAGCCCGGCGCGCAGGGCGCTGTGTCCGAGCCCTCCCTGCAGATGCAGGGTGATGGTGAAGAGGAATCCGGCGTTGACGGCCATCGCCACGGCGATCTCGAACGCGGCCCGTCCGATGCCCGGGATGCGCAGCACGCGCGGGGCGATGAGCGGCGCGCCGCCCCGGCGCGCGAGCCGGGTCTCGAACGCGCCGAAGGCCGCGAGGACCGCCGCGGAGCACGCGAGCGAGATCCAGGCCCACAGCGGCCAGTCCTGCTCCTGCCCGAGGACCAGGGGGACCGTGAGCAGCGAGACGGCGGCGGCGAGCAGGACGAGCCCGGGCAGGTCGAGGGAGCGGGCGCTTTCGGGCTCGGTGTGCGCGTCACGCGGCAGGACCCGGGCGCCCAGGGCCAGCAGGGCGAGTCCGATGGGCACGTTGACGAGGAAGACCGGCCGCCAGCTGCTGCCGAACAGGTCGGCGCTGACGAGGATGCCGCCGACGACCTGGCCGGCCGCGGCGCCGGTGGCGAGCACCGCGGAGTACGCGCCGAGGGCGCGGACGCGGCCCTCACCGGTGAAGTTCCGCTGGATGAGGCTGAGCACCTGAGGGATCATCAGGGCCGCCCCGGCGCCCTGGACGAGCCGGAAGGCGATCAGCTGACCGGTTCCCGCGGCCAGTCCGCAGGCGAGCGAGGCCGCGGTGAAGACGGCGAGTCCGAGGAGGTACGTCCGTCGGTGCCCGAGCCGGTCGCCGAGTCGCGCGCCGGTGATCAGCAGGACCGCGTAGGCGATGGTGTATCCGGCGATGACGAGCTGAAGTCCCGCCCCGGAGGCGGACAGTTCGGTGCGGATGGTGGGGGCGGCGACGTTGACGATGAAGACGTCGAGCAGTGCCATGAACTGGGCCGCGAGCACCACCCCGAGCAGCGCCCGGGGCCGGTTGTCGGTGCCACCGTCTTTACTGAGTACGGGCCGTGTTGTGGTCGTCGTCATACGAGGCAGCGTGACGAGGATTCGATACGGGTAACGAGAGCCCGCCGATGCTGGTACTGACAGCACCTGGCAGCGGCGGCACGGGGACTCGACCATGGGGGTGTGACGACTTTGGCAGCACCGACACAGCGGCGCCGCCGACCGGAGCTGGCGGCGTTCCTGCGCAGCCGCCGGGCGCGGGTGACTCCGGAGGACGTGGGTATGCCGCCCGGCCTGCGCCGCCGTACGCCCGGGCTGCGCCGCGAGGAGGTGGCCCAGCTCTCCGGCGTCGGCGTCACCTGGTACACCTGGCTGGAGCAGGGCCGCCCGATCAACGCCTCCGCCCAGGTGCTCGACGCGGTCGCCCGTACGCTGCGGCTCGATCGGCCCGAGCGCGAGCACCTGTACCACCTGGCGGAGGTGCCGTTCGCGCCCGACCGGGGCGCCGAGGCCGTCGAGACGGTCGGCCCCGAGCTCCAGGGGATCCTGGACGCCCTGGTCCCGCGTCCGGCGGTGGTCTACAACAGCCGGTACGACGTGCTGGCGACCAACTCGATGTACCGGACGCTGTTCTCGGATCCGGAGCACACTCCCTTCGGGTTCCGGAACGTGCTGTGGACGCTCTTCACGATGGACGAGGACCGCTGTCCGCTCGTCGACAAGGGGCGGGAGCTTCCGCTGATGGTCGCCCAGATGCGCGGCGCGTACGGCAGGCACGTGGGCGAGCCGGTCTGGGAGTCGTTCGTGCGGCGGCTCTCGGAGGCCAGCCCCGACTTCGCCCGGCTCTGGCGCAGTGGCGACGTCGTACCGCCGGGAAGCCAGATCAAGACCTTCCGTCACGACACCGTGGGAGAGCTGCGGATGACGTCGCTGTCGCTCTCCATCAACGGGATGCCGGAGTGCCGGATCGTGGCCTACACGCCGAACGACGAGGAGAGCGGCCGCGCGATGGCGACGCTGCATGCCGAGGCGGTGGACGACTGGCAGTGACGGAAACGACGAATCCCGCCCCCTGGTGGGGACGGGATTCGGTGACTGTGGAGCTAAGGAGAATTGAACTCCTGACCTCCTGCATGCCATGCAGGCGCTCTACCAACTGAGCTATAGCCCCTCGTGTTCTCTGCGCTCCGCGCTGCGAACAAGAAGAACTCTAGCCTGTGACCTGCCGGAAAGTGAAATCCGGGTCTGCGGGCGACTCAGTCGTCGTCGCCGAGGACCGGCTCGGGCAGCGTGCCGGCGTTGTGCTCCAGGAGCCGCCAGCCGCGCGCGCCCTCGCCGAGGACGGACCAGCAGCAGTTGGAGAGCCCGCCGAGGCTCTCCCAGTGGTGCGCCTCCATGCCGAGCAGCCGGCCGATGGTGGTGCGGATCGTGCCGCCGTGGCTCACCACGACCAGCGTGCCGTCCTCGGGCAACTTGTCGGCGTGCTCCAGGACCACCGGGGCGGCCCGGTCGGCGACCTCGGTCTCCAGTTCGCCGCCGCCCCTGCGCACGGGCTCGCCGCGCTTCCAGGCGGCGTACTGCTCGCCGTAGCTCGCGACGATCTCGTCGTGGGTCAGCCCCTGCCACTCCCCCGCGTACGTCTCGCGCAGGGCGGAGTCGTACGCGACGGGGTGGCCGGTGAGCGCGGCGAGCTCGCCGGCGGTGGCCGCGGCCCGCTTCAGGTCCGAGGCGATGATCGCGTCCGGCTTCAGCGAGGCCAGCAGCCGGGCGGACCGGCGGGCCTGGGCCACGCCGGTCTCGGTCAGCTCGATGTCCGTGGAGCCCTGGAAACGGCGCTCCAGGTTCCACGAGGTCTGACCGTGACGCCACAGGACGATACGGCGGCCGCTGCCGCCCTTGGTGGTGCTCAGCTCAGCTCACCGTCCGTCTCGTCGGCGGCACCCGTCAGCGCGGCGTGCTCGGCGGCCTTGCCGCGGGTCTTCAGGGCGTCCTCGGGCAGCGGCAGCTCGGGGCAGTCCTTCCAGAGCCGCTCCAGGGCGTAGAAGACCCGCTCCTCACTGTGCTGGACGTGGACGACGATGTCGACGTAGTCCAGGAGGATCCAGCGGGCGTCGCGGTCTCCCTCACGGCGCACCGGCTTGGCGCCGAGCTCCTTGTTGAGCCGCTCCTCGATCTCGTCGACGATCGACTTGACCTGGCGGTCGTTGGGTGCGGAGGCGAGCAGGAAGGCGTCGGTGATCGACAGCACATCGCTGACGTCGTACGCGATGATGTCGTGCGCGAGCCGGTCGGCCGCCGCCTGGGCGGCGGCGTTGACGAGCTCGATGGAGCGATCCGTGGCGGTCACAAGCAGGCTTTCGTCGGCGGTCAGAGACACATCAAGGGTCTCACGTACCGCCGACCGCCCCGCAAACCATTACGAGCAGGTCACCGCTTGCTCCCGGGGATCTTGTAATCCTGTCCCAGGACCACCGTGACGGCGCCGTTCCCGGCGGTCTCGCCCTTCTTGACCGCGCCCTCCGGCAGGCCGAGGGTCTTGGCCACCTCGCCGGCCGTCGCCTTCTGGGCGTCGTCACCGTAGAGGACCTGCGACTTCTCCTCGGTCTCCGCCTTGGCGCCGCCCACGAAGGCGAAGCCTCCGTTGATCAGGACGACCCTGGCGGCCTCGGTCGCGTCCTTGCCGGTGGCGTCCCGGATCGCGACACGGACCGCGCTGCCCTGGTCGGGCGCGCTGACCTTGCCGCCGAGGATGTCCTTGACCACACTGTCGGCCGCGCCCTGGCCCAGCGAGCCGTCCTGCTCCACCGGGAGCACCGCCGTCTTGTAGTCGCCGCCCTTGGCGTGCTCGGCCAGCTTGGCGAGCGAGGCTCCGAGGTCCTTCTCCGGCAGGGAGGGGTCGAGGATCTGGGCGAGGGTCTCGACGGTGACCGTGGCGGCCTTGGGGTCGTCGGACATCTTCCGCAGCACCCCGTAGACGACCTGGCCGAAGCGCTGGAGCTGCTTGGCCTCGGCCTCGCCGGGCCCGCGGTAGGTCGCGTACGCGACGGCCGCTCGGCCGTTGAGCGTCTGGTTCTCGCCCTTGGCGACGAGCGGGGCCTCGCCCTTCTTGTCGCTGGGCACCTCGGTGTCGGTGGTGATGTCGATGTTGCTGACCAGCTCGACCAGGTTCTCCAGGTACGGGGTGTCGAGCCGCCATGTACCGGTGATCTTCGTGCCGAGGAGGTTGCCGATGGCTTCGCGGGTGCCGGTGGAGCCGTCGTCCTCGACGGACTTGGCGAGGGTGGTCGCGGAGCCCTCGTCGTTGGCGACGGAGAGCGCGTTGGGCAGCAGGACGGTGGTGCCCTGCTTGGTCGTGGTGTTGTCCACGAGCAGGGCGGTGCTGGTGCCGCCGCCCTTGGTGTCGTGGAGGTGGACGACGATCGTGTCCCGCTTCTGCGGTCCGGTCGCGATGTTCTGCTTCTGCTCCTCGCCGGACAGGCCGGGGAGCTTGCCCGCGTACCAGAGGTAGCCGACGCCGCCGACGGCGGCGACGACCAGGGCCACGACCAGGGCGACGACCCGGTTGCGGCCGCGCCGCCTGGCCTCCTCGCGCCGCTCGGAGCGGCTCTCGGTGAACTTCAGCCAGTCGATGACGTCTTCGGAGTCCTCGTCGGGCTCCTCGATGAACGAGAACTGCTCGGTGCGGTAGGCCCGGTCGTCGCCGCTGTCGTCCAGCGCGGGGCGCTGCCCGGGCACGCCCGCGGGAGCGGCCACCGGGGCGCGCGGCGGGGCCGCGGGGGCGGGGGCCGCTTCGCCCTGCACGGCCCACTGCTGCCCGGTGTCGTACGAGGCGTACGGGTCGTATCCGCGCTGCTGCCCGTACGGGTCGTACTGAGGCTGCTGCGGCTGCTGGACCGGCTGCCCGTAGGCGTCGTAGCCGTAGCCCTGCTGCTGGACGGGCTGCTGCTGCACCGGCTGCTGGGCGTGCTGCTGCTGGTGCTGCGCGTACGGGTCGTACGGCTGCTGTGCCTGCGGTGGGACCTGCTGGTACACCGGCTGCCCGTACTCGTCGTAGCCGATGATCTGCGGCTGCGGGTAGTACGGGTCGTACGGGTTCTGTTCGTTCACCGGTGCCCCTCTCCGAGGCTCACTCGCCGCGGTACAACTGGCGCTTGTCGATGTAGCGCACCACGCCGTCCGGCACCAGGTACCAGACGGGGTCGCCCTGCGCGACCCTAGCCCGGCAGTCGGTGGAGGAGATCGCCAGCGCGGGAACCTCGACGAGCGAGACCCCGCCCTTGGGCAGTCCATCGTCCGTGAGGTCATGGCCCGGTCGGGTGACGCCGATGAAGTGGGCGAGCGAGAAGAGCTCCTCCGCGTCGCGCCACGTGAGGATCTGCGACAGCGCGTCGGCCCCGGTGATGAAGAAGAGGTCCGCGTCGCTGTTGAGGGAGCGCAGGTCCCGCAGGGTGTCGATGGTGTACGTCGCCCCGCCGCGGTCGATGTCGATACGACTGACCGAGAACTGCGGGTTGGACGCGGTGGCGATGACCGTCATCAGATACCGGTCCTCGGCCGCCGATACGGCCTTGTGGCTCTTCTGCCACGGCTGCCCGGTCGGCACGAACACCACCTCGTCGAGGTGGAACAGGGCGGCCACCTCACTGGCGGCCACCAGGTGTCCGTGGTGGATCGGGTCGAACGTTCCGCCCATCACGCCGAGTCGGCGCTTGCCGCGGCCGCCAGTAGGCACTTCCTGCTCTCCCATGCGTGCAGAGCCTACTGGCACCGCTTCGAACGTCCGATCCGCGGTCGCCGGCTCAGCGGTCGCGGTTGAAGCGGGTGGTGATCCACAGCAGCAGAAGCAGCGCACCGAGCGCGCCGAAACCGGTGAGGTACGGGTTGAGGCTGTCGTGGTTGCCACCGTGCTCGGCGGCACCCTCGGCGAGCGAGACCAGGTTGGCGGCGGTGCTGTGGAGGCTCATCGTCAGCAGGACCTATCGATCGGGGATGGGAGCGGAGACTTCGCGCACATCGTATGCGGGCGGTCCGGGCACGCTCACGCCGACTCAGTCGTTGTCAGGGCGGTCGTACTCCGCGGTTGTCCGCTGTGCCCGAGTTATCCACAGGCTCCGGCGCCCGGTGGGCCCCAGCACCTAGTCTGGGATTCGTCAGGGGGACGAGCAAGGTCTCGTACGAACAGGGGGCATCCATGACCGAGAAGACCGACAACGGCGGCGGGAACGTGCCGAGCAGGCAGCGCAAGCGCTTCCCCGGCATTTCCTCACGGGCCTACGAGCATCCGGCCGACCGCTCCGCGCTCGTCGCGCTGCGCAAGCTCACCGGCTTCGACACGGTCTTCAAGGCGCTCAGCGGGCTGTTGCCCGAGCGCAGTCTTCGACTGCTGTTCCTCTCCGACTCCGTGCGGGTGAGCGACGCGCAGTTCACGCACCTCAACGACATGCTGAGGGACGCGTGTTACATCCTGGACCTGGAGAAGGTCCCGCCGATGTACGTCACCCAGGACCCGAAGCCGAACGCGATGTGCATCGGCCTGGACGAGCCGATCATCGTGGTCACCACCGGCCTCGTGGAGCTGCTCGACGAGGAGGAGATGCGGGCGGTCGTCGGCCACGAGGTGGGCCACGCCCTCTCGGGTCACTCCGTGTACCGCACGATCCTGTTGTTCCTCACCAACCTGGCGCTGAAGATCGCCTGGATCCCGCTGGGCAACGTCGCGATCATGGCGATCGTGACGGCGCTGCGGGAGTGGTTCCGCAAGTCCGAGCTCTCTGCGGACCGTGCGGGGCTCCTCGTCGGCCAGGACCTCCAGGCGTCGATGCGCGGTCTGATGAAGATCGCCGGCGGCAACCATCTGCACGAGATGAACGTGGACGCGTTCCTCGCGCAGGCCGACGAGTACGAGAAGGGCGGCGACCTGCGGGACTCCGTCCTGAAGATCCTCAACGTACTCCCGCGTTCGCACCCCTTCACCACCGTCCGGGCGGCCGAGCTGAAGAAGTGGTCCGAGACCCGCGACTACCAGCGGATCATGGACGGGCACTACCCGCGGCGGTCGGAGGACAAGGACACCTCGGTGACCGACTCCTTCCGGGAATCCGCCGGGCATTACGCCGAATCGGTGCGCACCAGCAAGGATCCGCTGATGAAGCTCGTCGGTGACATAGCCGGTGGCGCGGGCGATCTCGCGGGCGACCTGAGCGGGAAGCTGCGGGACCGGTTCGGCGGCGGGGCCCCGCGGGGCGACGCCGGCGGCGCGGCTGCCGACGGCACCGCTCAGAGCGAGGGCTGAGCGCTCGGGTCCAGGGTTCCGCAGAGCGAGGAGGCGGCGGGCCGGCCCGTGGCGTACGGGTCGGTGACCGCCGGGTCGCCGGAGGCCGAGATCCGCTCGCCGGCCAGGAGCGGGCGGAGGGAGCCGCTGGTGTCGGCGCCGCAGGCCTGTGGGCCTGCCTGGACGGTGCTGGTCAGCAGTTCGGCGCGGTGCATCCGCAGGTCCTCGCGGTCGAAGCGGAAGTGCGTCTCGCGGTGGACGGTGAAGAGCGATGCCTGGCCCACCGGCCCGGCGCCCGAGGCCGCGGGGCGCAGGGCGTAGGTGAACGTGTGGTCGGCCGTCACCTCCAGCATGTCGGTGCCCGTCTCCGCGAAGCGGAGGGTGCCCTGGACCCGGATGCCGGGGTCGGCCAGGACCACCTTGGCCGGGTCGAACCGCACCAGCCAGCCGGACACCGCGTGGCGACCGTCGTCGAGCGAGGCCTCGACGCTCTGGTCGAACTGCGCCAACTGGTCGGGATCGAGCAGCAGCCGGGCCGGGCGGGCCGTCACACCGGCCAGCACATCGGGCTCCAGGGAGGAGGCCACGAGGTAGTCCTTGGCGATCGTCAGGGCGGTCACCACCTGGCTCTCCGAGAAATGGGTGGTGCGTCCGGCGACCGGGAAGTTGATGCCGGCGGCTCCGGTGCGGTACTCGGCGGCGGGGCTGTGGGCGAACAGCTGGGCGGGCTGACCGCCGGCCACCCGGCCCTGCGGGGCCAGCGGGACCAGGGTGATCCGCAGCGGTTCGGCGCGCTGGTCCAGCGGGGGCTGGTAGGGGTTGCGGACGCCGAGATAGATGGCCGTTCCGAAGGCCAGGAGGATCAGCAGCACCAGCATCACGGCCTGGCGGGAGCCGCTTCTGGGCTCCCAGGCGGAGCGGGAGCGCACGGCCTGGGAGTGCTCCCCCATCCGCTCCTCGGCGGAGAACTCCTGGAGCCGGGCAGCACGGACGAACGACTCGTCGAAGACGACGGATCGGTACTCGTCCTCACCACCGCCGGGGTCGGGTGCCGGCCCCTCAGGCGGGTCGCCACGCCCTGCCATACCTTCAGAGTAGGTCTGCGGAAGCCCTGGTAAACGCCCAGGTACACGACAAGTTCGGAAGATTTCCGACGCATGGCGCTCCCTCCGGGGCCGGAGGGCTCAGGGAGTGCGTGGAACGGCGGAGACGGGGGGCGCGGAGTACTCGGCGGAGGCCGAGGGCGCGGTGACCGCGGGAGGGACGGCCCGCGGCTTGTCGATGCCGGTGGTGGCGGGGGCCGGGACCTGGTCCTGACGGTTGGCGGAGGCGCCCCGGTAGACCGCGGTGAAGGCGAGGGCGACCATGCCGACACCCATCACGAGGGCGAGCACCCAGGCGACCGGCCGGTGCCAGCGGGCGCTGCCCCGATAGGGACGCAGGGCGCCGCCGTGGCGTCCGTACGGCCCGGAGTCGTCGTCGGGGTCATACGGGTCGTAGCCGTCGGCGTAGGGGCTGCTGAAGGGGTCCGAGGGGTCGTAGCCGTCCTCGTAGAGCTCGTCGTCGCCCGGTCCCCCGCCGGCCCTGGCGCGGGCGGCCTCCGCCTCCGCGCGGGCCTGCGCGGCCGCCAGCAGTCGCTCTACGGCGGTCGGCTCATGGACCTCGGCTGCCCGTACGAAGTCCTCGTCGAACACCACGGTGGCGAAGTCCTCGTCCGCGCCCCCGCGGTCGTCGTCAGGCTCCCAGCCGTCCGGGAACGGCTTGCCCCCCACGTCGTCCGGCACGGATTCAGAGTAGACCTGGGAGGTGGTTTTGGGCAGGGAGAGTGCGAACTATCCCTGCCCGCCCGGCTCCCCCGGGGCCCCGCGGGAGCGGGACCGAACGGGGGAATCGGGGCTTACCGCGTGTGACCGTCGCCGGTGACGATGTACTTCGTGGAGGTCAGCTCGGGCAGGCCCATGGGCCCGCGAGCGTGCAGTTTCTGCGTCGAGATGCCGATCTCGGCGCCGAAGCCGAACTGGCCACCGTCGGTGAAGCGGGTGGACGCGTTGACGGCGACCGTCGTGGAGTCGACCAGCTGGGTGAAGCGGCGGGCGGCAGCCTGCGAGGTGGTGACGATCGCCTCGGTGTGGCCGGAGGACCAGAGCCGGATGTGCTCGACGGCCTTGTCGAGCGAGTCGACGACGGCGGCGGCGATGTCGTAGGAGAGGTACTCGGTCTCCCAGTCCTCCGGGGTCGCGGGGACGACGGTGGCCTTGGAGCCCTCGGCGTGGGCCAGGATCCGCTCGTCGGCGTGGACGGTGACGCCGGCGTCGGCGAGGGCGGCGAGCGCACGGGGCAGGAAGGCCTCGGCGATGTCCTTGTGGACGAGGAGGGTCTCGGCGGCGTTGCAGACACTGGGGCGCTGCGCCTTGGAGTTGATCAGGATGTCGACGGCCATGTCGAGGTCGGCCTGGGCGTCGACGTAGACGTGGCAGTTGCCCGTGCCGGTCTCGATGACCGGGACCGTGGACGCCTCGACGACCGTACGGATGAGGGAGGCGCCGCCGCGCGGGATGAGGACGTCGACCAGGCCGCGGGCGCGCATCAGCTCCCGTACCGACTCGCGGGACTCGCCGGGGACGAGCTGGATGGCGTCGGCGGGCAGGCCGGCGCCGCCGATGGCGTCGCGCAGGACCTTCACCAGGGCCGTGTTGGAGGCGTACGCGGAGGACGAGCCGCGCAGCAGGACGGCGTTGCCGGACTTGAGGCAGAGGGCGGCCGCGTCCACGGTCACGTTCGGCCGGGCCTCGTAGATGATGCCGACGACGCCGAGCGGGACGCGGACCTGGCGCAGGTCGATGCCGTTCGGGAGGGTCGAGCCGCGGACGACCTCGCCGACCGGGTCGGGAAGCGCGGCCACGTCACGGACGTCGGCGGCGATCGCCCGTACCCGCTCCGGGGTGAGGGTGAGCCGGTCGATGATCGACTCGCTGGTGCCGGCCTCGCGGGCGCGGGCGACGTCCTCGGCGTTGGCCTCGACGATCTCGGCGGCACGGACTTCCAGGGCGTCCGCGATGGCGAGCAGGGCGTCGTCCTTCGCCGCGCGCGGAAGTGGCGCGATTTCGGCGGCGGCCCCGCGGGCCTGGTAGGCGGCCCGGGTGACCGGGGACAGGTTGTCGAGGGGCGTGAGCGAGGTCATGTCCGCAGGGTACTGGCACCCCTGCGGACATCCCGCACGTATCCCGTACGTATCCCGCACTGCGAGACTCCTCCGGGGGCGAGGCGCCCGTCAGCCCGTTTCGGGCCGTTCCGGCCCGTCAGTACGGGTGGACCCCCACCGGGGCGGCCGGCGGCGGGCCGTAGCCCTCGGCGATGCGCAGGTGATAGGTCTCGCGGTCGATGACCTCCAGGCCGACGATCTCCCAAGGCGGCAGCTTGGCGGTCTGCCGGTGCTCGCCCCACAGCCGCAGCGCGACCGCCGCGGCATCGTGCAGGTCACGGGCCTCTTCCCAGTAGCGGATCTCCGCGTGATCATTGGCGTAGCGACTGGTCAGCAGGAAGGGATGGTCGTGGGCGAGCTGCTCCAGGGCGCGCCTGACCTCCTTCAGTGGGGCCTCGGCCCCCGAGACGCTGAGCGTGATGTGCCAGAGCTTCGAGGCGACCATCGCCCGCTCCTCAACGCGTGCCTCAGCTGTCTCGGTGTCCTGCCCCTCGTCGAAGTCGGCTCCGGCCTCGACACTGGTCAGGGCGCGTTCGGCAGACCCGCGGGGCGGTGCCCCTGGGCGCGCTCGTCTCACCGGCGGCCTCCTGTTTGATGCGTGTGGTGCTGTACCCCGCCTTGTCTTGCCCCCGAGACAAAGTTGACCAGCCCGAGGCGGCACGTGGGGCGGTTTTGGTAAAGGTCTCTACCGGATGGCCGGACTTTCAGCCGTTTCCCCACACCCCGACCGCCACCCCGGCACACACCCCCGACGCCACCCCACCGCCACCCCGCTTCAACCCGACGGTCAGACCGGGTTCATCCGGTGACGGACGGCCCGCATCAGCCCCGGACGACCACCAGGTCGTCCCGGTGGACGACCTCCCGCTCGTACTCCGGGCCCAGTTCCTTGGCGAGTTCGTGCGTGGAGCGGCCGAGCATCCGGGGGATCTCCTTGGCGTCGAAGTTGACGAGGCCGCGGGCGACGGCCCGGCCCTGGGTGTCGCGGAGCTCGACCGGGTCACCGGCCACGAACTCCCCCTCGACCGCGGCGATCCCGGCCGCGAGCAGCGACTTCTTGCCCTCGACGACGGCACGTACGGCCCCTTCGTCGAGAGTCAGAGAGCCCTGCGGGGTCGAGGCGTGGGCGAGCCAGAGCAGCCGGTCGGCGGAGCGGCGGCCGGTGCGGTGGAAGTACGTACCGGTGTCGCGGCCGGTCAGGGCGTCGGCGGCGCGGCTGGCGGAGGTGAGGACCACGGGAGTCCCCGCGGCGGCGGCGATCCGGGCGGCCTCGACCTTGGTGACCATGCCGCCGGTGCCGACCCCGGCCTTGCCCGCGGAGCCGATCTCGACATGGGCGATGTCCTCGGGCCCCGCCACCTCCGCGATCCGCGAGGTGCCCGGCTTGGACGGGTCCCCGTCGTACAGCCCGTCGACGTCCGAGAGCAGCACCAGCAGGTCGGCGCGGACGAGATGGGCGACGAGGGCGGCGAGCCGGTCGTTGTCGCCGAAGCGGATCTCGTCCGTGGCGACCGTGTCGTTCTCGTTGACGACCGGCAGCGCGCCCATGGCGAGGAGCTGGTCGAGGGTCCGGTAGGCGTTGCGGTAGTGGGCACGGCGACTGGTGTCGTCGGTGGTGAGGAGCACCTGTCCGACGCGTACGCCGTACCGCGCGAAGGAGGCGGTGTAGCGGGCGACCAGGAGGCCCTGGCCGACGCTGGCGGCGGCCTGCTGGCGGGCGAGGTCCTTGGGGCGGCGGGTGAGGCCGAGCGGGGCGAGGCCGGCGGCGATGGCACCGGAGGAGACCAGGACGATCTCCTTCTCACCGCCGCTGCGGACCTTGGCGAGGACGTCGACGAGGGCGTCGACCCGGTCGGCGTCGAGGCCGCCGGAGGCGGTGGTCAGTGAGGACGAGCCGACCTTGACGACGATCCTGCGGGCTTCCGTCACGTACTGCCTTGCCACTGTCACCTGTACCGCCGTCACCTGCGTCGCCTCATTCGGATGTCACGCGTCGCGCTCTCCCCGCCGCGACTGCCAGGCAATCTACGCGAGGCGGGGCGGCCGCCGCCCGTTCGTTCCGGTGGATGGAACGGGCGGGCGGTGGTGCGAGGCGCGTCGGCGGGCGTCTCCGGTCAGCGGGTCCTGACGGACTTCGACGCGGCCCCGGCCCCGTCGGCGGGACCGGTCCTTCCGGCGGCCGTAGCAGCGTCCGCACCGGCGGCCGTAGCAGTGTCCGCACCGGCGGCCGTAGCAGTGTCCGGACCGGCCGTAGCAGCGTCCGCACCGGCGGCCGCAGCAACGTCCGCGCCGGCCGGCGTACCCGCGCCGGCCGGAGTACCCCCGCCCGCACCCGCCTCCTCGCTCTTCTTCCCACCCGTCACGAGGATCTTCCGCGACAGCAGATAGGTGAACGGGATGGCCACGACGGCCGCGACGAGCGGCGCGATCCGGTCGTCCATACCGGCCCAGGTCACCAGGGCGTAGAGGCCGACGCTCTGCACCAGATAGTTGGTGACGTTGGTGAGCGGGAAGAGCGCGAACTTCTTCCAGGTCGGCCGGGTGCGGTAGGTGAAGTAGGTGTTCAGGAAGAACGAGCCGATCATGCTGAGCACGAAGGCGATGGAGTAGGCGGCGAAGTACGGCATCCACGGGTGCAGCAGCAGATAGCAGCCGTAGAACGTCCCGGTGTTTATCCCGCCCACCAGGCCGAATCGGACGATCTGGCCGAGCTGACCACGCATTACATCTCCCGGTCGGTCGCGACCAGGCTGACGCGCTCGCCGCCGGTCGCGCGACGGCCGCGGTCACCGCCCGTGAAGGAGCGGTGGGTCTCCCTCACGAGGAAGTGCGGCCGGCGCTTGGTCTCGTAGTAGATACGGCCGATGTACTCGCCGATCAGGCCCAGCATGATCATCTGGACGCCCCCGAGACCCACGATGATCGCCACGAGGGTCACATAGCCGGGGGCGCTGACGCCCTGGGTGAGGGCGGTCACGGTGATCCAGACCGCGTACAGCGCGGCCACTCCGACGAGGGTAAGGCCGAGCCAGATCGCGATGCGCAGCGGCCTGTTGTTGAAGGAGATCAGGCCGTCCATGCCGTAGTTGAGCAGGGAGCCGAACTTCCACTTCGTCTCGCCCGCCTCACGCGCGGCGTTCTCGTAGTCGAAGGTGACGGTGTCGAAGCCGATCCAGGAGAAGAGCCCCTTGGAGAAGCGGTTGTACTCGGGCAGCGACAGCAGCGCGTCGACGGCCGGGCGGGAGAGCATACGGAAGTCTCCCACGCCGTCGGTGAGTTCGACGTCGACCCACTTGTTGACGGCGCGGTAGTAGAGCCTGCTGAGGGCGGAGCGGACCTTCTTGTCGCCCTCGCGGGTGCGGCGGGCGATGATCTGGTCGTGGCCGCGCTCGTACAGCTCGAGCATCCGTGCGATGAGTTCCGGCGGGTGCTGGAGATCCGCGTCCATGATCACGACGGCGTCGCCGGAGGCCTCGCGGAGCCCGGCGAGCATCGCGGCCTCCTTGCCGAAGTTCCGGCTGAAGGAGACGTAACGGGTCTTCTTGGCGAACTCGGCGGCGATGGCGCGCAGCCGGAGGGCGGTGCCGTCGCTGCTGCCGTCGTCGACGTAGCAGAGCTCGTAGTCGACGGGCAGGTCGGCGAGGACCTCACGGATCCGGGTGTCGAAGCGGTCGATCACCGCTTCTTCGTTGAAGCAGGGCACAACGACGGAGATCTTGGTCATGGGCGTCGGCTCCTGGACATCGAGCGAGGAGTACGGGTGCGAAGGGCGTGCCCCACGGCGACGGCGAGGAGCAGCGCGGCGGCCGCTCCGCTCGCCGCGAGTCCGAGCCGCAGCCCGGGGGTGTGGAAGGAGCAGGACAGCCGCGAGGCGCCGTCTCCCAGGTCGACGGCCATCAGCCCGCCGAGCGTCCGGGGCGCGCGGGCCTGGCCGCCGTCGACGGAGCAGCGCCAGCCGGTGGCGGCCGGCACGGAGACGATCGCGATGCCCTTGGTTCCGGGCGCGAACGTGGCGCTGATGCCGTGTCCGGTCGCCTCGACACGCTCGGGCCCGGTGGCGCGCAGCTCCCGTACGGTCCGGTCGAGGGCGGCCCGGTCGAGGCAGCCGAGGGGGTTCCGCGGGATGAACTGCCCCCGGTTCGAGTGGATCTTGACGGTGACCTTGCCGTCGGCCGGCACGGTCCCGAGGGGGATCAGCGGGATGCTGGTCATCGGGTACTTGCCGCCGGTCTTGACGGTCTTGCCGAACGCCTGGATCCGTCCGGCCAGCCATGGGACGTGCAGGTAGGCCTCCGTGCCCGGGGTGCAGGCCGCGGTGAACGTGGCGCCGGCGCCGCGCGGCCGATCGGCCTTGAGCGGCCAGCCGCGGCCCGGGACGAGCGCGGTGTCCGCACCGCCCGCCGCTATGGCGCCGGCCCGGACGAACGCGGGCACCTCGTAGACCTTGGCGCCCAGCACCCGCTCCTGGCGGGCGAAGACGGTGGCGTCACGGGCGGCTCCGTCCAGGGGCGCGCCGGGGGGACGCAGCGTGACGACGGGCGGCGCGGCGGCGGTCCGCTGGACGAATCCGGCCGGCCCGGGCGCCCGTTCGAGGTAGCTGCTCACGCCCATGATCGCGCGGC
This sequence comes from Streptomyces sp. NPDC059567, assembly GCF_042735655.1. Classification (NCBI taxonomy): domain Bacteria; kingdom Bacillati; phylum Actinomycetota; class Actinomycetes; order Kitasatosporales; family Streptomycetaceae; genus Streptomyces; species Streptomyces sp. NPDC059567. Next base: position 23,666 of record NZ_JBHWBS010000081.1, read on the forward strand.
CGACCGGGTCGTTGAAGCTGTTCGTGTGGCGGCCCTGGATGAACCAGCCGGCACCGAGCCCGTGCAGGCTTTCGGCGGTGGCCGCCGGCAGATAGCTGCTGTAGTAGCGGCCGCCCTGGCCGGCCAGCAGCATGGGGTCGTTGGCGGCGAAGCCGTTCGGTCCCGTCTCCGTCCGGCTCGCGGGCCACGCGTCGGCGGCCTTCAGCTGGTCGTAGGCGGCGCGCGTCTCGGCGTCGTAGGTGCGCTTGGGCTTCCACCAGTCGTGGGCGTCGCGGAGTCGGGTCGTCGACAGGACGGTGTACGTCGAGGAGAGGAAGACGGCGCCGGCCAGGGCGGCGGTCAGTCCTCGGCGTACCCGGCGGTCCGCCCGGAAGCGGTGCAGCGCGATGAGCAGGGCGAGGAAGACGATCCCGCCGACGGCGGTGAGGATCCAGGGGCCGCGGGTCATGTACGTCGTGCCGCTGGCGCAGGCGGCCAGGATCAGGACCACGGCGGCGCCGCGGAGGAGCTCCTTGGGGCGGGGCCGGCGGGCGAGCGCCAGCCAGGCGACGCACACGAGGACGGCGGTGAGGGCGATCGAGGCGCGGTAGGGGTTGCCGTTGGGCATGGCCAGTCCGTGCCAGAGCAGGATCGTGGGCTGCCAGACCAACGAGGCGGCCATGGCCAGGGTCAGGCCCAGCCACACGAACCGTTCCTTGATCGGCACCCGGCCGATGAACGGGTAGGTGGCGACCAGGAGCAGCGCGAGCATTCCGACGGAGACGCGCGGCGCTCCGGCGGCCAGCCCGCCGGGGAACAGGTGCGCCACGTAGTCGGTGACGACCGACCCCTTGTAGACGACCTCGGGCGCGGGCTGGGACAGCTTGCTCGCCTTGAGGCTCACCGTGAGCACGGGGGCGGCCAGCAGCAACCCGGTGACGGTCATGGATGCGCCGCGCGCGAGGACGCGGAGGCGCTCCGCGGCGGGCCGCTCGTCGAGGAGCACCCGGACCAGCAGCACCAGCGCCATCGCGAGGGTGGCCATGGCGGCGGTGTAGAAGTTGCCGGCCCAGCAGACGGTCACGAGCAGGGCGCCGAGCACCCAGCGGCGGCGGTCCAGGCACCAGTCGTAGGAGATGCCCAGGAGCGGGAAGGCGACCAGGCCCCACATCCACATGGGGTCGGAGAAGCCGTCCGAGATCATCCAGGCGCTCAGCGCGAATCCGACGGAGAGCAGTGCGCGCAGCCAGGGACTGCCCGCGTGGAGACGCCCCAGGAACACGGTCATCAGCCCGGCGGCCAGCCCGACACTGAAAAGGGTGACCAGGAACACGGGGAACTCGAGGCTGTCCCGGGGGAAGACCGCGACGAGCCACGAGAACGGGTTCATCAAATAAGTGAAGAAGTCCGCAAGAAACGGTGTGCCGAAACCGCTTGCCCAGTTGAAGAAGAGGTCCCCACTGGTGTCGCCGTGCATCAGGTCACGAAGGCGGGCGTGGAACGGCACGAACTGATTGCCGAGGTCGTTCACCGCGCGGGAGCGGTCACCGAAGGGATACGTGCCCTGAAGGGCCATGGCCAGGCAGTACGCGCCCATGGACACCAGGGCGGCGAACCAGCCCGCGACGAGCTGGGATCTTCGGTTCCGCCGGGGCTCCCGGACCGCCGGCGTCGTTGGTGTGACGGAGTCGGCCTCATGGCGTCGAGCGACCGTGTCGGGTGAGGGCATCTGTATGGGGGCCTTCCAGTGGGTTCCGTACTCCTGAGTGCCCCCCGCACCCCGGATGTCCCACTTAGTTCCCATTCGTACCGTACCGTCACCCTCTGTCAGGAAATGGTTACATAAAGAGGCTAAGGCCTCATCTGCACGCATCTGCAAGACGGAGACGGAGCCGAACGGGTTGCCCCTTAAAATCGACGAAACCGATCGAGAAGAGTGATCTCGATCGCACAGGCCCGGGCTCACGGCCCGGACGCCTCCCAGACCACCGGACCGTCGGAAAGTGAACGCGAGGTACCGTTGAGGCAGCCTGCGCAAGACAAGTGGATCGAGGTGCCAGTGCCTGACGTCTCAGTGATCGTCATCGCCTACAACGACGCGGAGCGTCTTCCCACGGCCGTGCGATCGGTATTGGACCAGACACTGCAGAGCGTCGAAGTCGTGATCGTCGACGACTGCAGCAAGGACCGCACCTTCGAAGTCGCCCAGGAACTGGCAGCCGCGCACCCGGAGCAGGTCCGGGCCTTCCAGCTGCCGGAGAACAGCGGCGGCTGCGGAGCGCCGCGCAACTACGGCATTCAGCGTGCCGCCGGCAAGTACGTCATGTTCCTCGACAGTGACGACGTACTGGAGCGCAACGCCTGCCGGAACATGCTGGACGCGGCCGAGCGGACCGGCTCCGACCTGGTCTCCGGACTCTGCGTGCGCGTCCACCTGGACAGCCGGCACCAGAAGACGACCGAGTGGTACCCCTGGATCTACTCGCAGACCCGGACGATCGAGTCCGTCGCCGACCTCCCCGACCTGCTCGTCTTCGACACGCTCTCCACGAACAAGTGCTACCGCCGCGAGTTCCTGCTGGAGCAGGGGCTCGAGTTCCCGGTCGGCATCCATTACGAGGACCTGCTCTTCTCCGCGCAGGCGTACGTCGCCGCGAGCCGGATCACACTGATCCCGAACCAGGTCTACTACTGGAACGTGCAGGAGAGCGCGGCCTCCAAGTCGATCAGCAACCGGCGCCACGAGATCGCCAACTTCGTCCACCGCATGGAAATACACCGCCGGGTGGACGCCCTGCTGGAGAGCAAGGGCTATGAGGACCTGAAGTTCCGCAAGGACATCAAGTTCCTCAAGCACGACCTCGTCCTGCACCTGCGCGACCTTCCGCAGATGGGCGAGGAGTACCGGCGCGAGTTCGCCGAGCTGGCCAACGGGTACCTCTCCACGATCGACCCGAAGGCGTACGACGAGGTCCAGCCCCTGCATGCCATCTGTGCCTATCTGCTGAGCAAGGAGGACTGGGACAACCTGCTCCCGGCCACCGAGGCGCTCGCGAACAAGGGACGGCTGACCTCGCCGCTGATCGAGCACGAGGGCCAGATCTTCTGGTGCGGGCAGCACTTCGACGACCCCGACGCACGCCGGATCCTGGACGTCACCACGGCGGGCTACCACACCCGGCCGCTGGCCTCCCTCGCCCTGGGCAACCGGCTCGCCTCGTACGAAGGCAGCGACGGAACGGTCCGCCTGTCCGGCGCCGTGGTCAACCCGCTCGGCCGGATCAAGGAGGGCGCCAAGCTCTCCGCCGTACTGGAGTTCCAGGCCCGCCGAAAGATCGGCGTGCGCGCGTTCCGCTTCCCCGTCACCTCTCTGCGCCGAACCGACACGGCGATCGAGTGGGAGGCCGAGGCGGACATCACGCGCAAGGTGCGTCCGCTGGGCATCATCGACGCGGTCTGGGACGTGCGTCTGCTCCTCACCGTCGACGGTGACAAGCTCAGCACCCGGGTGGGCGTCGGCAGCGTCGAGCTGGACGAGCGCCGCACGGTGCGGGTGCGCCCGCGGCTGACCCGACTGGTCTCGGACCGTTTCGCGCCCGAGGTGACAAAGAAGGGCAACCTGTCCTACGTCCTCACCTCCGAGGGCAAGGCGTCCGTCCGTACGTCCGCGATGATCGAGGGCGCGATGCACGGCCGCACGGCCGGCCTGGCCAAGACCGGCCTGCGTCGGCTGCTCAAGGCCCGTCGCAGCCTCAACTCGGGCGAGACCAAGCTGCGCGTCTACCACGACGTGTACAGCAAGCTGCCGATCCGCAAGGGTCTGGTGGTCTTCGAGAGCCACCTCGGCAAGCAGTACAGCGACAGCCCGAAGGCGATCTACGAGGAGCTGCGCCGCCAGGGCGTGGCCTTCGAGGCCGTGTGGTCCTACGCGGGCGCCCGACCGACCGGCTTCCCCAAGGACGCCACGCTGGTGAAGCGCTGGAGCTGGCAGTACCTGCGCGCGCTCGCGCAGGCCGAGTTCTGGGTCGACAACCAGGGCTTCCCGCTCAAGCTGACCAAGCGCCCCGGGACGACGTACATCCAGACGTGGCACGGCTCCGCGCTCAAGCGCATGGGCTTCCACGAGCCGGGCACCAAGATGCAGGGCCGGGCCGGACAGGACTCCTTCCAGAAGTCCCTCGACCGGTTCGACCACTTCCTGATCCGCTCGGAGCACGACGTCCGGACGCTGGCGAAGGCCTTCAGGCTCAAGGACGACGTCCTGCTGCCCGCCGGGTACCCGCGCAACGACGCCCTGGTCGCGGCCCGGGCGAAGGAGACCGAGACCGGCGAGCGCGTGCGTGGTCCGCTCGCGGCGGAGCTGGGCATCACCCCGGAGAAGACGGTGCTGCTGTACGCGCCGACCTTCCGGGCCAACCCCGGCGGAGGCGTACGCAGCTTCGAGCTGCCCTTCGACGTGGAGGAGTTCGCCGACCGCTTCGGCGACACGCACACCCTGCTGATCAGGTCGCACTACCTGAACAACCTCACGTTGCCGCCGTCCGTCCGTGGCCGCGTCATCGATGTGACGCACCAGCACGACATCACTCCGCTGCTGGAACTCGCGGACGGCCTGATCACCGACTACTCCTCGGTGATGTTCGACTACGGGCTGCTCGACCGGCCGATGATCTTCTTCACGTACGACTACGAGGAGTACGCGAAGGAGAGCCGTGGCACCTACTTCGACCTGAAGGAGAAGGCGCCCGGACCCGTGGTCTCCGACGAGAGCGAGCTCTTCTCGGCGGTCTCCCACCTCAAGGACGAGGCCGACGCCAAGTACTCGGCGGCGCGGGAGCGGTTCAACGCGGAATTCAGCTCCTACGACCGGGGCGACGCGGCCCGTCAGATCGTCGCCAAGTTCTTCACCAGGAGCGGCAAGTGACCGAGCAGACCGCCGTGTCCGGCGGCCGTGACATCTTCTTCGTGTCCAACAGCGTCGACGAGATGGGTGGCGTGACCACCTGGACGCACCAGATGGCGCGGCAGTTCGCCGACCGCGACCACCGTGTGCACGTCGTCGGCATCGTCCCCGCCCCGGAGGGCAGGCGCCAGGAGTTCCCGGGCGACCTGCCGTACGGGACGACCACGCTCTACGACGCGCACCCCCCGCAGGTACGCTCGCTGCGCGGGGTCAAGGGCAAGCTCAACGCGGCCGAGCGGCTCCGCCACCGTGCCCGCGCCGCCGGTATGCGGGAGCAGGCCGAGAAGCTGACCGCGCTGTTCGCCGGCGCCCGCCCGGGCTCCGTCGTGATCGTGACCCAGGTCTGGGCGATGGAGTGGGTGGCGCTCGCCGACACCAAGGGCCTCATCGTCATCGGCATGAGCCACGAGTCGCACGAGGCCAGTGCCGCGTCCTCGCGTCTGGCCCGCGTCAAGCGCTACTACAAGGACGTCGACCGGCTCCTCGTCCTCACCCCCGGCGACGCGGACCTCTGGATCCGCGACGGGATGGACAACGTCGGCCATCTGCCGAACCCGCTGCCCTTCATGCCCGAGGCCCCGGCCCCGCGCAGCGAGAACGTTGTCGCCTGCATCGGCCGCCTCTCGCACGAGAAGGGCGTGGACATGCTGCTGGACAGCTGGTCCGAGGTCGCGCCCCGCCACCCCGAGTGGAAGCTCCGGATCTACGGAGCGGGCGACGAGGAGGCGGAGCTTCGCCGCCACTGCACCTCGCTGGGTCTGGACGACTCGGTGGAGTGGATGGGCCGGACGAACGACGTGCTGGGCGCGCTCCAGGGCGCCTCGGTCTTCGCCCAGGCCAGCCGTGCCGAGGGCTTCCCGATCACCCTGCTCGAGGCCATGGCCGCGGGTGTGCCGTGCGCCGCGTTCGACTGCGCGCCGGGCGTCCGCGAGATCATCGAGGACGGTGAGGACGGGCTCCTCGCGAAGACCGGCAACACCATCGAGCTCGGCGGGCACATCAGCACGCTGATCTCCGACGCCGATCTCCGCAACCGCATGGGCGACGCCGCCTGGCGCAACGTACGGCGTTACTCCGGTGAGGAGATCACCGATCGCTGGGAAGCGCTCTTCCGTTTCCTGGAGCGATGAACGCGGTGTCCTGAACGTCCGTACAGAGGCGGGGTGCTCCTTCCAGGGGGGCATCCCGCCTCTCGTACGCGGGTCCGAAGACCTCTGGCCGCCCCTTCGTGCCGCGTGCTAGCGTCCGCCTCACCAGGGCGGATTCCCCTGCCGGACCCCCAGCCAAGCCGAGAGGGAATCGCATGGCATCCCGAATATCAGTGATCGTTCCGGTGCACAACACCGAGCGATACCTGGAGCGCTGCTTCGGGTCCGTTGCCGATCAATCGTTGTCGCAGGACCTGATCGAGGTCATCGCCGTCGACGACGGCTCGTCCGACGGCAGCGGCGCCTGGCTCGACGCCTGGGCCCTCACCCACGACAACGTGCGGGTGATCCACCAGCCGCCGTCCGGAGGCGCCGGCCGTCCCCGCAACGTCGGCATCGAGCAGGCGAAGGGCGACTTCCTCTTCTTCCTCGACTCCGACGACTACCTCGGCGTCGAGGCCCTGGAGCGCCTGCTGCGGATGGCGGACGAGCAGGATTCGGACATCGTCTACGGCAGGATCGTCGGCATCGGCGGCCGCCCGGCCCCCGTCGACCTGCGGACCACCAGTCCCGAGGTGAGCATCTTCCACTCCCCCGTGTACTGGACGCTGGCGGCGTACAAGCTGTGGCGCCGCACCCTCGTCGAGGAGTACGAGCTCCGGTTCACCGAGGCCCGGCTCCTGGGCGAGGACGTGCCCTTCGCCGTCCACGGTCTGCTGCACGCCCGCAAGGTGTCGGTCGTCGCCGACTACGACTGCTACTACCTGGAGGGCCGCGGCGACGGGACCAACGCCAGCCAGCAGGACGTCGACTGGGTCGCGCAGCTGGAGTACGTGAGCGGCATCCTCGGGATGGTCGCCGACCACGTCCCCGCCGGGCCCGAGCGGGACAAGCTCATGGAGCGGCACTTCCACGGCGAGGTCCTCGGCATGTTCGGCGCGCCGTACCTCGCCCGCGACGAAGAGGGCCGAAGAGCCATGGCCGAGGCGGCCCGCCCGCTGTGCCAGGAGTGGCTCACCGACGGCGTTTCCCAGGCCCTGCCGCCCCGGCTGCGACTGCGCGCGCACTGTCTGCGCGAGGGGATGACCGACCGGCTCACCGCGATCATCGAGGCGGACGTCGAGCGTGAACTCGGCCCCGCCGTGATCGAGGGCGACAGCGCCTACGCCGCCTACCCGTTCTTCCGCGACCCCGACGCCGGGATCCCGGACGCCTGCTACGACGTCACCTCACGCGTCGTGCTGCGCCAGGAACTCACCTCGTACACCTGGGACGGCCCGGTGCTCCGGCTGTCCGGCAAGGCCCGGCTCGACGGCCTCGGGGACCCGGCGGGCCAGGAGGTCGGCCTCGTCCTGGGATGTCAGGGCGTGACGTACACGGTGCCCGCGACGAACGAGAACGGCGTGTACACCGCCGCCGTCGACGTCAGCCGGGCCGCCGACGGCGGTCCGCTGGCCGAGGGCGTCTGGACGTTGCGGGTCGCCGTGGCCTCCGGAACGCTGCGCAAGCAGGCCTGGCTGCCCCGCCCCGCGGACAGGGCCTACGACGCCGCCCCGCAATCGGAGATCGTGCGCGCGGAGAACGGACCGATCGCGGTGGCGGTCTTCCATTCGGAAGCCCACCAGCACGTCAACCTCGACATAGGCGCCACCCGCTTCCCGCTCGGCAGTGACGCGCGCGGAGCTGTGAACAGCGGCTTCTTCGGCCGGTCCGACCTGGAGTTCGCGGTGACCGTGCCGGGCTGGTCCGCTCCCTCGGCGCGGCTGTTGCTCACGGCGCCGAACCGGGAGCCGCTGCTGGTCGCCGGCGCGGAGAGCGTGGACGGCGACGGCCGCATACAGGCACGGATACCGCTTCAGCGGGTCCCCGCCGGAAACTGGAACGCACGGATCCATCTGGAGGACGGCGCGTTCACCCGGGACCTGCCGATCGCCGACCCGGAGGGCGAGCCGCTGCGCCTCTCGATTCCGCAGCAGCCGCTGCGGCGGCTGGGCTCCAAGGCGAAGAAGGTGGCGTCCAGGGCGCTGCGCAACCACTGACACGCACGGCGGCCACCAGGCCGCCGGAAACGGCCGAGGGGCGGGGGGATTCTCCCCCCCCCCCCCCCCGTGGGGTGGGGGGGGGGTGAGGCGGGCCCCCCCCGGCGGGCCCCCCCCCCCGCCCCCCCGGGGCGCCCCCCGGGCCGCGGCAACCGCCGGTGGGCGGGGTTTTGGCCCCCCGCCCCTCCGCCGTTGCGTTCGGTGCTGCGTCAGGCGGACACGCCTCGGCGGGCCACCCAGCCGGCCCACGCGGAGGTGATCATGTCGCGGACGTCGTGGCGGGCCTTCCAGCCCAGCTCCGCGGCGATGCGGTCCGCGGCGGCGACGACGCGGGCCGGGTCGCCGGGGCGGCGCGGGGTGACGACGGGGGCGACCGAGTGGCCGGTGATCTCGTTGATCAGGTCGATCATCTCGCGGACGGAGACGCCCTCGCCGCGGCCGATGTTGACGGTCAGGTCACGCGGCTTGCCGGCGGCGGCCCACTCCGCGAGCTTGCGCGCGGCGACCAGGTGGGCGTCGGCAAGGTCCTCGACGTGGATGTAGTCACGGACGCACGTGCCGTCGGCGGTGTCGTAGTCGTCACCGAAGATCCGCGGGGCCTCGTCGGCGTCGAGCCGCTCGAAGACCATCGGGACCAGGTTGAAGACACCGGTGTCGGCCAGCTCGGGGGTCGCGGCGCCGGCCACGTTGAAGTAGCGCAGGCAGGCCGTGGAGATGCCGTGGGCCTTGCCGGCGGCGCGGACGATCCACTCGCCGGCGAGCTTCGTCTCGCCGTACGGGCTCATGGGCAGGCACGGGGTGTCCTCGGTGACGAGGTCCACGTCCGGCATTCCGTAGACGGCGGCGGAGGAGGAGAAGAGGAAGTTGCGCACGCCCGCGGCGGCCACGGCCTCCAGGAGCACGGTCAGGCCCTGGACGTTCTCGCGGTAGTAGTGCAGCGGCTGCTCGACGGACTCGCCGACCTGCTTCTTCGCCGCCAGGTGGACCACACCCGTGACACCGTGCTCGGCGATGGTCCGGTCCAGGACCTCACGGTCGAGAGTCGAGCCGACCACCAGGGGCACGCCCTCCGGGATCCGCTCCGCGTACCCGGTGGACAGGTCGTCGAGGACGACGACCCGCTCACCGGCCTGCGTCATGGCGCGGACCACGTGCGAGCCGATGTATCCGGCGCCTCCGGTGATCAGAAAAGTCATAACGCCCCATATCCCTTTCGCTAAGAACTGCGGGAGAGCCGACGGAGCCTGGCCCTGACCGCCCGGAGCCCGTCACGGGCGCCCGGTGCGAGCCGCACCGCGAGCGATCCGCTCGCCGTCGTGTACTGCTGCACCAGCAGTACACCGTACCGGCTGCTCGGCACGACCGAGCGACGCTCGCCGCCGTCCGGCAGCCGGAGCGCCGTCGAGAAGGAGTCACCGTCCGCGCATGTCACCGTGATCCGGATGTCCCACAGCTGGGTGCCCCGGTTCCCCCGGCGACGGCCTGCCCCGGCCAGAGCGGTGAGCCCGGCCGGAACGCGGGCGGTCCAGCCGCCCTCGCCCTCGGCGAGCTCGGCCCGCTCGGTGCGGGCGGGCTCCTCCGAGCCCCGGGGCAGGAACGCGACCTGGACGGCACGGGGTCCGGCCGCGCGCAGCCTGCCGTACAGATCGCGGACCGTGAGCCGCAGCTCACCGCCCCCGCCCGTCTGCAGACCGGCGTCGACGACCACCGGGAGCTCGTCGAGGGGCAGCGTCTCCACGCCGTCCAGCTCCATGTCGGGAAGGTCCAGGGACCAGACGGCGATGCCCTCGCTCCGCGCGTACGGCGGGAGCAGCCGGGCCGGCTCGGCGGCCAGCCGGGACAGCCGGAGCAGGTCCCGCGGCTCCTTGGACGCCAGGACGAACCGGGCCGCCCAGCGGGCGGGCGCGACGGCGGCGGCGATCTCGCTCTCGTCGAACGCCCCGAGGTACTCCCGGGTCGACGCCCACCAGTCGGCCTGGTACGCGGCGTCGCGCAGCCTCAACTCGCGGGCGTACAGGCGCAGATCGTGTTCGAGGAACTTGGTGCGGCAGGCGGCGGCGAGTTCGGTGCGGCCGGCCTCCGCGAAGGTCTCCACGGCCCTGCGATGGGCGGCGATACGGGCCTGCCAGTTGGCGACGCCCTCCCGGTCCAGGGAGATCGACAGCTGTGCGGCGGCGCGGCGGACGTGCCACACGTAGACCGTGTCGGGAATCACCGCGACACGCGGCGCTGCGGCCAGGACGCGGGCGGTGAAGAGGAAGTCCTCGTAGATGAAACGGCCGTCGGGGAACCGGATGCCGTGGTCGAGGAGGAAGGACCGGGCGTAGACCTTGTTGACGCAGAGCGTGTCGTGCACGAGCGGGGTGAGGTCCGCCGCGGTCTCCAGGAGGGCGGGCTCCCGGTAGAGCTTGGGCTGCCAGCGCACCTCGCGGCCGCCGGGCAGTTCGCGCCGTACGCAGACGCCGACCGCGACGGGGGTCCGGTGCCGCTCGGCCGCCGTCACCAGGGCCTCGGCCGCGCCCTCGGGCAGGATGTCGTCACTGTCGAGGAACATCACGTACGGGGCGGTGGCCGCCTCGATGCCGTCGTTCCGGGGGGAGCCGCAGCCTCCGCTGTTCTCCGTACGGTGGACGACACGCACCCGGGGGTGGAGTGCCGCCAGCTCGTCCAGGACCTTCGCCGTGCCGTCGCTCGACGCGTCGTCGACGGCCACGACCTCCGCGACCACGGGTCCCTGGTCGAGTGCGGACCGGATGGCGTCGCCGACCAGCGCCTCGTCGTTGTAGGCGATGACCACGACACCGAGGGTGCCTTCTACCGTGGGTGGGGGGGCGGTGCTCACACCGAGGATCCTACGGGAGCGGCCGACGTCGCCGACCGGCCGCTCCCGGGACCTCAGGCGGCCTAGAACGGGTTGAACTCGTCGAACTCGCGCTGCGGGTCGTCCCGCTCCGCCTCGCGGTCGCGGCGGCGCTGGGCCGCCGGGCGCGGGGCCTCGAGACGGTGGTCCTCGCCACGACGGCCGAGCATCTCGGCGCCGGCCATCATCGTCGGCTCCCAGTCGAAGACGACCGCGTTGTCCTCGGCGCCGATCGCCACGCCGTCGCCGGCGCGGGCGCCCGCCTTCATGAGCGCGTCCTCGACGCCCAGGCGGTTGAGACGGTCGGCGAGGTAGCCGACGGCCTCGTCGTTGTTGAAGTCGGTCTGGCGGACCCAGCGCTCCGGCTTCTCGCCGCGCACGCGGTAGACGTCCTCGGACTCGTCGTACGTGACGGTGAAGCCGGCGTCGTCGACCGCCTTCGGGCGCAGGACGATCCGCGTCGACTCCTCCTTCGGCTTGGCCGCGCGCGCCTTGGCGACGATGTCGGCCAGCGCGAAGGAGAGCTCCTTCAGGCCGGTACGGGCCACGGCCGACGCCTCGAAGACCTGGTAGCCGCGCGCCTCCAGGTCCGGGCGGATCATGTCCGCCAGGTCCTGGCCGTCCGGGATGTCGATCTTGTTGAGGACGACGATGCGGGGGCGGTCCTCGAGACCGCCGTACTGCTTGAGCTCTTCCTCGATGATGTCGAGGTCGGTGACGGGGTCACGGTCGGACTCCAGCGTCGCCGTGTCCAGGACGTGGACGAGGACGGAGCAGCGCTCCACATGGCGCAGGAACTCCAGGCCCAGGCCGCGGCCCTGGCTGGCGCCCGGGATCAGGCCCGGCACGTCGGCGATCGTGTAGACGGTCGAGCCGGCGGTGACGACGCCCAGGTTCGGGACCAGGGTGGTGAAGGGGTAGTCCGCGATCTTCGGCTTGGCGGCCGACAGGACGGAGATGAGCGAGGACTTGCCGGCGCTCGGGTAGCCGACCAGCGCCACGTCGGCGACGGTCTTCAGCTCCAGGACGATGTCCCGGGCCTCGCCGGGCTCGCCGAGGAGCGCGAAGCCGGGGGCCTTGCGGCGGGCGGAGGACAGCGCGGCGTTGCCGAGGCCGCCGCGGCCACCCTGGCCCGCGACGAAGGTGGTGCCCTGACCGACGAGGTCGGCGAGGACGTTGCCCTGCTTGTCGAGGACGACGGTGCCGTCGGGCACGGTCAGGACGAGGTCCTGGCCGTCCTTGCCGGAGCGGTTGTCGCCGGCGCCGGGCTGACCGTTGGTCGCCTTGCGGTGGGGCGAGTGGTGGTACTCGAGGAGCGTGGTGATCGCCTGGTCGACGACCAGGATCACATCGCCGCCACGGCCGCCGTTGCCGCCGTCGGGGCCGCCGAGCGGCTTGAACTTCTCCCGGTGTACGGAGGCGCAGCCGTGGCCTCCGTTACCCGCGGCGACATGCAGCTCGACGCGGTCCACGAAGGTGGTCATGGTTGTGCCTCCATTGCAAAGGGGTGCTACGAGGTGGAATGTCTATCTAGTAACACGCGAAAGGCGGACCCGCTTCCCTGCCGGGAAGTGAGGTCCGCCTCCGCAAAAGAACCGATCAGGCGACCGGAACGATGTTCACGACCTTGCGGCCACGGTGGGTGCCGAACTGCACCGAACCGGCCTGCAGGGCGAACAGCGTGTCGTCGCCGCCACGGCCGACGCCCGCGCCCGGGTGGAAGTGGGTGCCGCGCTGGCGGATCAGGATCTCACCGGCGCTGACGACCTGACCGCCGAAGCGCTTCACGCCGAGCCGCTGAGCGTTGGAATCGCGACCGTTCCGGGTGGACGATGCGCCCTTCTTGTGTGCCATCTCTCCTCAGTCCCTTACTTCGCAGCCGCGGGGATGCCGGTGACCTTGATCGCCGTGTACTGCTGGCGGTGGCCCTGGCGACGGCGGTAACCGGTCTTGTTCTTGTAGCGAAGGATGTCGATCTTCGCGCCCTTGTGGTGGTCCACGACCTCGGCCGTGACCTTGATACCGGCCAGCACCCACGGGTCGCTGGTCACGGCGTCGCCGTCGACAACGAGCAGCGTAGAGAGCTCTACGGTGTCGCCAACCTTGGCAGTGGAAATCTTGTCAACCTCAACGATGTCGCCGACAGCAACCTTGTGCTGGCGACCACCGCTGCGCACGATGGCGTACACGCGGATCTCTCTCTCACTCGGGAACGGTCCCCTGATGCCAGCCGCTCACGCGGGCCGAGGCCTGCGGTGATCCGGAAGTGGACGAGCGGCCTCTCCCGGAACCGGGAGGAGGGTGCTCAGGGGGGTGGCGCGCCATACGACACGCCGACGGTCAAGGTTACGGGCCGGTGCCTCAAGGGGTCAAATTCGGTGACTTCGACCTCTGGGGCGGGGGGGGGGGGGGGGCGCGCGGGGGGGGGGGCCCGGCGCGCGCAGGGGGGTGCGGTGGG
>NZ_JBHWBS010000082.1:0-36942 GCF_042735655.1 Streptomyces sp. NPDC059567
GCCCCGCCCCGCCCCCGCCCCGCCGCTGTTGGGGGTGGGGGCGCCCCCCGGTACGCGTACGGGCCTGCGCGTTTCTCCGTGCGCGGCGGGGGAAGCCGCCGCCCGAGGAGGCACATCATGACCGCACACGACAGCGGCGGACGTGAGGGCGAGGCCGCCCACGCCCATGCCCAGTACCAGCGCGACAAGGCGGAGAACCTGCTGCAGCGGGCACGGCGCAGCACCGACGCCGAGGAGGCCGCCCGCCTGCGGGAGCGGGGCGAACGGCTCAAGGAGCGCAGCGAACGGGCCCTGAGCGAGGAGCACGAGCCCTGGCCCGACGATCTCCACGAGAGGTACCCCGGCTAGGCGGTCCCGGGGGAGCGCTGTTCCGGCTGTGACGGAGATGGCCCGAACGGCCCGGTCCCGCATGCGCCGGCCGGGCCGCCGCATGGAATGGGGGGATGACCGCGCCTCCGGACGACTGCCTCGCGCGCAACGAGTGGGTCTGCGGCGCTTATCTGTCCTCCCGGAGCGAGATCCTCGGCGACGCCGTCGTCCAGCACCTGGAGATCACCGCGATCTCCGTCGCCTTGGCGCTGCTGCTCGCCGTGCCCCTCGCCGTCCTGGCCCGGCGATGGCGCTGGGCGGCCGGCCCGGTCCTCGGGGTCACCACGATCCTGTACACGATCCCGTCCCTCGCGATGTTCTCGCTGCTCCTGCCCCTGTACGGCCTCAGCGCCTCGCTCGTATTCGCCGGGCTCGTGCTCTACTCCCTCACCCTGCTCGTGCGGAACATCCTGGCCGGCCTCCGCGCCGTCCCCGAGGACACCGGCAGGCGGCACGTGGCATGAGGTACGGGCCCGTTCGTCTGCTGCTCGCCGTCGAACTGCCGCTCGCGCTCCCCGCCGCGATGGCCGGGCTGCGCATCGCCACCGTCTCCGCCGTCTCCCTCGTCACCATCGGCGCGATCGTCGGACACGGCGGCCTCGGCAACCTCATCTACTCCGGGATGAACACCTACTTCAAGGCGCAGGTCCTCACGGCCTCCGTCCTCTGCGTGATCATCGCCGTCGTGGCCGACCTGCTGCTGCTCGGTCTGCAACGGCTGCTCACGCCGTGGACGGCACGGCCCCGCGGGCAGGCCGCGTGAACATCCTCTCCGCCACCTGGGAGTGGCTCACCACGGCCGCCAACTGGTCCGGCGACAACGGGGTCCGGCACCGGCTCGCCGAGCACCCCACCGCTGCTCACCAACGCGTACGTCGGGATGCGGGGCGTCGACGCCGATGTCGTACGGGCCGCGCGGGGGATGGGCATGACCGGCTCGCAGATGCTGTTCCGGGTCGAGGTGCCGCTCGCGCTCCCGCTGATCCTCACCGGCGTCCGTATCGCCGCCGGCGTCCGCCACCGAGTCGAAGTCGACCTCCCCCCGCCCGACTCCCCGAGCCTCGGCGTCCACCGAACGCCGTAGCGCCTCGTGCAGCTTGGCGGGGGTGAGGACGCCGACGAAACGCGGGCCGTCGAGGACCGCCACCCAGCCCGCGTCGTGCTGGAGCATCTCGCTGAACGCCTGTTTCAGCGGGGCTCCCACCGACACGAAGGCGTCCATCCGACGGGCCAGGTCGCCCACCGTGCCCCCGTGGCCGGCGAGGTCGAGGGCGTCGGCGGCCACCCAGCCGTGCAGGTCGCCGTCGCCGCCGAGGACCACCGCCCAGCGGGCCCCTCGGCGCGCAGCCGTGCCGCCGCGTCCGCGGCGGGCTCGTCCAGGCGGGCGACCGGCGGCTGTTCCAGGTCGTCCGCTTCGATCTCGGTGACCGAGAGACGCTTGAGGCCCCGATCCGCTCCGACGAACTGGGCGACGTACGGCGTGGCGGGGGTGCCGAGCACCGCCGCCGGCGTGTCGAACTGCTCGATGCGCCCCTGCCCGTACACGGCGATCCGGTCGCCCATCCGGGTCGCCTCCTCGATGTCGTGGGTGACCAGGAGGACGGTCTTGCGCACGGTGGCCTGGAGGTTCAGGAACTCGTTCTGGAGTGCTCGCGGACGACCGGGTCGACCGCGCCGAAGGGTTCGTCCATGAGGAGCACCGGCGGATCGGCGGCGAGCGCGCGGGCCACGCCGACGCGCTGGCGCTGTCCGCCGGAGAGCTGGGCCGGATAGCGCCCGCCGTAGACCTGGGGGTCGAGGCCGACCAGGTCGAGGAGTTCGGCGGCGCGGGCGCGTGCCCGGGCCTTCTTCCAGCCGATCAGCGAGGGCACGGTCGCGGTGTTGTCGAGGATCGTCCGATGCGGAAAGAGCCCGACCTGCTGGATCACGTAACCGATGTTCCTGCGCAGCCTGACCGGATCGACCTTCGCGATGTCCTCCCCGTCGACCAGGATCCGGCCGGACGTGGGCTCGATGAGTCGGTTGACCATCATCATCGTCGTCGTCTTGCCGCAACCGGACGGGCCGACCAGAGTGACCAGTTCGCCCTCGGCGACGTCGAAGGACAGGTCGTCGACGGCCGTGGTGCCGTCCGCGTACACCTTGCCGACCTGCTCGAACCGGATCATGGACCCACGCTAGGAGCCTCGGGGGCGGCGCGCACGGGGGCCGGGACCGTCCGGGGCCCGACAGCCCGCTGAACTCCGTCTCTTGTCATGACCCTTGCGAGTCTCTCCGTCGGACTGCTATTCATCCGTTAGGAAACTTTCCTTCCAATCCATCGTTCCGGGAGACCCCCATGACATCGGCACGATCGGCACGTCTTCATCTGCGCTCACTGGGTGCCGCCGGCACCGCGGTGACCGCCCTGCTCCTGGGCCTCGCCGCCGCACCGTCCCCGGCGGTGGCCGCCCCCGTCACCCATGAGGCGGAGACCGCCACGGTCTCCCGCGGCGCGGTCGAGTCCAACCACACCGGCTACACGGGCTCGGGATTCGTCAACTACGAAAACGCCGACGGCAGTTACATCCAGTGGAGCGTCAACGCCGCCCAGGCCGGCACCGCGACCCTCACCCTGCGCTACGCCAACGGCAGCACCGCCAACCGCCCGATGGACATCTCCGTCAACGGCGCGGTCGCCGCCTCCGGCAAGGCCTTCGGGGGCACCGGCGCCTGGACCAGCTGGACCACCACCACGATCACCGCGAACCTCAAGGCCGGCGCCAACACGATCCGCGCCACCGCGACCACCGCGAACGGCGGCCCCAACGTCGACCACCTCAAGGTCGACACCGCCGCGCCCGTCGTCGACACCCCGGCAGCCGTCAACGGTCAGCTGAAGGTCTGCGGCACCAAGCTCTGCAACCAGTACGGCAAGCCCATCCAGCTGCGCGGCATGTCCAGCCACGGCACCCAGTGGTACAGCCAGTGTCTGACCGGAGGCTCGCTCGACGCGCTCGCCAAGGACTGGAAGGCCGACGTCCTGCGCGTCTCCACGTACGTCCAGGAGGACGGCTGGGAGACCGATCCGGTGAAGTTCACCAACCTCGCCCACACCCTGATCGACCAGGCCTCCGCGCGCGGCATGTACGTGATCGTCGACTGGCACATGCTCGACCCGGGCGACCCGCATGCCAACCTGGCCAACGCCAAGCGCTTCTTCACGGACATCGCCAACCGGCACAAGGACAAGAACAACATCCTCTACGAGGTCGCCAACGAGCCCAACGGCGACAGCGTGACCTGGTCGAGGATCAAGAGCTACCACGAGCAGATCGTCCCGGTCATCCGGAACATCGACGGCAACGCCCCGATCCTGCTCGGCACCCGCGCCTGGTCCTCCCTGGGCGTCTCGAACGGCGGCGACGAGACCGAGGTCGTCAACAACCCGGTCAACGCCACCAACGTCATGTACACGTTCCACTTCTACGCCATGTCCCACCGCGAGGAGTACCTGGACACCCTCTCCCGGGCCGCCGACCGGATCCCGATGTTCGTCACCGAGTTCGGCACCCAGGACTACGCCGGTGAGGGCGCCAACGACTTCACGATGTCCCAGAAGTACATCGACCTGATGGCCGCCAAGAAGATCAGCTGGGTCAACTGGAACTTCTCCGACGACCACCGCTCGGGCGCCGTCTTCAAGACCGGCACCTGCGACAACAACGGTCCCTGGACGGGCACCTCGTCCCTGAAGGAGGCCGGCGTCTGGATCCGCGACCGGATCAGGTCCGCGGACGACTTCCCCACCTCCTGACCCCCTCCCGGAACACCTCCTGACCCCTCTCGACGCGCCCCCGTCCCGCGCCCTGTGATCCACTGGGCGGGCGGGGGCGTATCGAACAGGAGCAGCATTGACCAGCTACCGCCAGCCCGGCCTCGTCCTCACCGACCGCCGCTTCAGCGTGCCGCTCGACCACGCGGATCCCGAGGGCGAACAGATCGAGGTCTACGGCCGTGAGGCCGTCGCGAGCGACAGGTCCGGGGACGACCTGCCGTGGCTGGTGTACCTGGAGGGCGGGCCCGGCTTCGGGGCCCGCCGCTTCATCGGCCGCCAGGCCTGGCTCGGCCGGGCCGTCCAGGAGTTCCGCGTCCTCCTCCTCGACCAGCGCGGCACCGGCAACTCCACTCCCGCCAACCGCCAGACCCTGCCCCTGCGCGGCACCCCGGGGCGGCAGGCCGACTACCTCGCGCACTTCCGGGCCGACTCGATCGTCCAGGACTGCGAACTGATCCGGAAGCGGCTCACCGGCGGGGCCCGCTGGACCGTCCTCGGCCAGAGCTTCGGCGGCTTCTGCGCCACCCACTACCTGTCCGTCGCGCCCGAGGGGCTGCGGACGGTCCTGATCACCGGCGGACTGCCGTCCCTGCACGCCACCGCCGACGAGGTCTACCGAGCCGCCTATCCCCGCATCCGCCGCAAGGTGGAGGCCCACTACGCCCGCTACCCCCAGGACGTCGACCGCGCCCGCCGGATCGCCGCCCACCTGCAAGCGCACGAGGTCACCCTCCCGTCCGGCGGACGGCTCACCCCGGCCGCCCTCCAGTGCCTCGGCATCCTCCTCGGCAGCGGCGAGGGCACCCACCAGCTCCACTTCCTCCTGGAGGACGCCTTCGTCGAGACACCCGCGGGGCCCGCGCTCTCGGACGCCTTCCTGGAGAACGTCCAGGCCGCCCTCTCGTACGCCGGACACCCGCTCTACGCGCTGCTCCACGAGGCGATCTACGCCCAGGGGCAGGGACCCACCGCCTGGGCCGCCGAACGCGTCCGCGCCGAGTTCCCGGAGTTCGACGCGGAGAAGTCCCTGGCGGGCGACGCGCCGCTCCTCTTCACCGGCGAGACCGTCCACCCCTGGCACTTCGAGACCGACCCCGCGCTGCGCCCGCTGCGCGAGACCGCCCGGCTGCTCGCCGAACGCAAGGACTGGGCGCCGCTCTACGACCCGGCCCGCCTCGCCGCCAACGAGGTGCCGGTCGCCGCGGCCGTCTACCACGACGACCTGTACGTGGACACCGCCCACTCCCTGGAGACCGCCCGCGCGATCCGGGGCCTGCGGACGTGGGTCACGGACGAGTTCGAGCACGACGGCGTCCGGGCCGGAGGCCCCCGCGTCCTGGACCGGCTCCTCGCGCTCGCCCGGGGCGAGATCTGACCCTCGACGATAGGATTTGCCGCGCAATCGGGCAGCAATCGAGGTGCGCACGCGGGAGGCCGGTATGGCGGGGAACGACGTACCGGCCTCCGGACGGGAGCTCAAGTTCCGCGCCCTGATGGCCGAGCTGCGCCGGGGCATCCTCGACGGCACCTGGCCACCCGGCTCCAAGCTCCCCACCGAGCGGGCCCTGGCGACGGAGACCGGCCTCTCCGTGACCACGGTCCGCCGCGCGTACGAGGACCTCGTCGCCCTCGGCCTCGTCGAACGCCGCCAGGGCGCGGGGACCTTCGCCGCACAGCGACCGGACGGGGAGGAGGCGACCGCCACCGACCGCAGGATCGTCGGCGTCCTCGTCCCCGACACCGCCTTCTACTACCCCCGCGTCCTCCAGGGCATCGAACGGGAACTCGCCGCGGCCGGCGCCCGGCTCGTCCTCGCCTGCTCGCACTACGACCCCGACGAGGAGGACGCCGCCGTCCGGCGGCTGCTCTCCTCCGGCGTGCACGGGCTGCTGCTCGTCCCCTCCCTGCACACCGCCGCCGACCCGGGCCGGCGCGCCGACGAACTCCTCGCGCTGCCCGTCCCGTCGGTGCTCGTCGAGCGCCGGCTCGCCGCGTACGGCCCCGGCGACCCCACCGAACACGTCTGCACCGACCACGAGGGCGGCGCCTACGACGCCGTACGCCATCTGGGGGCCCTCGGCCACGAACGGCTGGCGCTCCTCGTCCGCACCGACGCGCCCACCAGCGCGCCCATCGAATCAGGCTTCGACCGGGCCGTCGCCGACCTCGGCCTCCACGAGCCGGTGCGCGTACGGGACGAGCCGGACGGCTGGAACCCCGAACGGGCCGACCGCGCCATCGCCGAGCTGCGGCGAGCGGGGGTCACCGCCGGGCTCTGCTTCGGCGACCGGGAGGCGGCGCTCGTGCTCGCCGCCGCCCGCCGCGCCGGGCTGCGGGTCCCCGAGGACCTCGCCCTGATCAGCTACGACAACGAGTTCGCGGACGTCGCCGAGACCCCGCTGACAGCCGTCTCACCGCCCAAGTTCCAGGTCGGCAGGCTCGCGGCGCAGATCCTGCTGCGCCGGCTCTCCGACGGCGACGCCTCCCCGCTGCACCAGGTGCGGCTGCGGCCCCGGCTCGTCGTCCGCGCCTCCTGCGGCGGCGCTGCGCAGGGCACGAGCGGGCGCAAAAGTCCAAGAAGTGAGTCCTGATTGCTCATTGTTCGCTCGTGGCGGGGAGGATAGAACTCGGTCCGGACCACCCATGAGGAGAGGACCCGGACATGACCACCCACGTCAGTGCCGAGATCGCCAGCCAGCCCGACTGCTGGCGGCGCGCCGCCGACACGGCCGCGGACCACGCCGATCTGCTGCCCCGGCGCGGTGAGCGGATCGCGGTCGTCGGCTGCGGCACCTCGTACTTCATCGCCCGCGCCTACGCGGCCCTGCGCGAATCCCTGGGCCAAGGCGAGACCGACGCCTTCCCCGCCTCCGACGAGACCCCGCTCGGGCGGGGCTACGACCGGATCGTCGCGCTCACCCGCTCCGGCTCGACGACCGAGGTCGCGACGCTCCTCGCCCGGGCCGCGGGCCGCATCCCGACCCTCGCCCTGACCGGCGTCCCGGACAGTCGCGCCGCGCACCACGCGGACCGGGTGATCGGCCTCGACTACGCCGACGAGCGCTCCGTGGCCCAGACCCGGTTCGCCACCACGGCCCTCCAACTGCTGCGCGCGGGGCTCGGGGTGGACCTGACCCCCTCGATCGTCGACGCCGAACTGGCCCTGTACGAACCGCTGCCGACGGCCTGGGAGCAGCGCCGCCAGTTCACCTTCCTCGGCACGGGCTGGACGGTCGGACTCGCCGACGAGGCCGCGCACAAGCTCCGCGGCGTGGCGCGCGCCTGGACGGAGTCGTACGCGGCGATGGAGTACCGCCACGGGCCGATCATCATCAGCGACCGGTCCAGCCTCGTGTGCTGCCTGGGCCCGGCGCCGGCCGGGCTGCGGGACGAAGTGGAGGCCACCGGGGCGCTGTTCGCCGCCGACGCCATCGATCCCGTCGCCGCGCTGGTGCGTGCCCAGCGACTCGCCGTCACGCTCGCGGTGCGGCGCGGGCTCAACCCGGACCGCCCCCGCCATGCGTCGCGCTCGGTGATCCTTTCCGGAGCGATCCGGGTCTGAGGTCGTATCCTGCGCGCATGATCGACACGAGCACCACGCAACTCGAAGACATGCCCGGTGACTGGCGGCGCGCGCTCGCCGTGGTCGCCCACCCGGACGACCTCGAGTACGGCTGCGCCGCGGCCGTCGCCGGCTGGACGGACGAGGGCAAGGAGGTCGTCTACGTCCTCGCCACCCGCGGCGAGGCGGGCATCGACACGCTCGACCCCGCCGCATGCGGCCCGCTGCGCGAGCAGGAGCAGCGGGCGAGCGCGGCTGTCGTCGGGGTGCCGACGGTGGAGTTCCTGGACCACCGGGACGGTGTGATCGAGTACGGACTGGGCCTGCGCCGCGACATCGCGGCGGCGATCCGCAGGCACCGTCCCGAACTGGTCGTCACCCTGAACCACCGCGACACCTGGGGCACGGGCGTCGGCGGCTTCTGGAACACCCCGGACCACGTGGCCGTCGGCCGCGCGACGCTGGACGCGGCGGGCGACGCGGGCAACCGATGGATCTTCCCCGAACTGACCGAGCAGGGGCTGGAGCCGTGGAACGGCGTCCGCTGGGTGGCGGTCGCCGGCTCGAACACCCCGACCCACGCGGTCGACGCCACCCCCGGCGAAGAGCGCGCCGTCCAGTCGCTCCTGGCCCACCGCGCCTATATCGAGGCCCTGACGGACGAGGACCCGGAGTCCTACGTCCGCACGTTCCTGGACGGCAACAACCAGCGTTTCGCACCGCGTTACGGCGGCCGACCGGCCGTCGCCTTCGAGCTCTTCTCCCGCTGAGGACCGTCCACCGGGGCGGGCGGCCTTCCGCCGACGGCGCACAGCACCTAACCTGACGATCCGTCAGAATGCAGGGGGTGCGCGGTGATCGACACGCTCGACAGAGAGATCCCGGACGGCGAGGAGCGACTCAGCCTCGTCGTCGAGGACGGCGTCGGGGTGCTCAGTCTCTGTCGGCCCGAGAAGCTCAACGGGTGGAGCTGGGAGGCCAGTCGGCAGCTCGGCCTGATGGCCGACCGGATTCGCTTCGACGCGAGCGTGCGGGTCGTGCTGCTGCGGGCCGAGGGGCGGGCGTTCTGTGCCGGGATCGATGTCACCGCACCCGGCGGCGGGATCACCGGGCGCACGGTCGCCGAGCGGATCCAGAGGTACGACGAGGGCATCCGCTGGGTCCATGAGCGCTTCGCCGTCTTCGCCCGGCTGCCCCAGCCGGTCGTGGCCGCCGTCCAGGGGTACTGTCTCGGCTTCGGGTTCGAACTCGCCCTGATGGCGGACGTCCGGATCGCCGCCGACGACGCCGTCTTCGCCCTGCCCGAGGCGGGCCTCGGTGTCGCCGTCGACGCGGGAGGGGATCTGAGGATCGCCCGCGAGGCGGGTGCCGGCTGGGCCAAGTACCTCGCGCTCACCGGCCGCCGCATCGACGCCGCCACCGCCGAGCGGCTCGGGCTCGTCCAGCTCGTCACGGCGCGCGACGAGCTGGACCGCACCGCCCGCGAGACCGCGGCCGCCATCGCGGCGAACGCGCCGCTCGCCGTCCGCGCCGTCAAGCGGAACATCGACGCCTACGCCGACCACGCCATGGCCGCGAGCCTCGACCGCACCGCCCTCGCCGCGGCGCTCACCCTCGCGTCGGACGACGCCCGCGAGGGCTACGCGGCGAAGGCGGCCCGCAGGCCCCCGCACTTCGAGGGCGGCTGAGTCACCCCTGCGGGGCCGGCTTGAGGACGGCGAAGGGGGCACCGAAGGGGTCGGCGAGCCAGGCGATCCGGCCCACGTCGGGGATGTCCGCCGCAGGCATGAGGACCGAGCCGCCGTTGCCCTGCGCCCGCACCGCCGTGTCGTCCACGTCCGCCACCGCGAAGTACGGGATCCAGCGCGCGTGGTCCCCGCCCTCCTGGAGCTCGGCGATCCCGCCGAACGAGGCGTCCTGCTGGTCGCCCTCGGCCGTGGACAGCACCCGATAGGTCATCCCCGGCGCGTCCATGTCCTGCGAGCGCCAGCCGAACAGCTTGCCGTAGAACTCCACGGCGGCCCGCGGATCGGGGACGTGCAGCTCCGCCCAGCACAGCGTGTTGTCCTCGGAGGTCTTCTCCACACCCTTCACCGAGCCCGGCTGCCACACCGCGAAATCGGCGCCGCCCGGGTCGGTCAGCTGGGCCATCCGCCCGGCGTCCATCACGTCGAAGGGCTCCGCGCGCACCCGGCCTCCGGCGCTCTGCGCGGTCTTGGCCGTGGCGTCGGCGTCCGGTGTCTGGAAGTACACGGTCCAGGCGGAACTCGCACCCTCCTCGGTCAGCGGCCCGAGCGCGGCGACCGTGCGGCCGTCCTGCTGGAAGAAGCCGTAGCCGCCGGCGTCCGGGCCTGCCGAGGCGAACTCCCAGCCGAAGACGGCGGTGTAGAACCCGGCGGCGACCGCCGTGTCGGGACTGCCGAGGTCGATCCAGCTGGGGGAGCCCTTGGTGAAGTCCGTACCGAGCATGTCGTGCCCTGCCTTTCCGCGTCTGGAGGTCGTCCGGCCACCCTCGCCGATCCTCCACGCTCGGCCCCGCCCCCGCAGCCGCAGGCGCCCGTGTTCATCCGCGTGGACCAGCGCGATCCGCGCGGACCCGCGCGCGTCACTCCCCGAACCGCCCCCGCCCCAGCTGCTCGCGCACCGGCACCACGGGATCGTTGACCAGCGCCCGGCGCTGCCAGTTGGCGCCGTCGACGACCAGCGTGTGCCCGGAGACGAACCGGGCGTACGGGGAGGCCAGAAAGGTCGCCGCCCAGCCCAGCTCGCGCGGGTACCCCACGCGGAGCGCGGGCTGCCTGGAGTCCTGGTGGGACGCCCGGTCGAGGGCGCCCCGGATGTCGGACGTCATGTCCTGGTGCGGCATCAGCCCCGGCACCAGGCCGTTGACCTGGATCCCGTACGGTCCCCACTCCACGGCCAGCGTCTCCACCAGGTTCTTGACCCCGGCCTTCGCCGCCGCCGAGTGGGCGAAGCCCGGGCCGCCGGTCCAGGCGTACGAGGCCCCCACGTTGACCACCGACCCCGGCGTCCCCGCCGCGAGATGGCGGCGGGCGAACTCCCGGGTCATGAACCAGGTGCCCGTGAGCGTGATGTCGACGACCGCGCGCCAGCCGTTCGGCGACAACTCCTCGGCCGGTACGGGGAAGTTGGCCGCCGCGTTGTTGACCAGGACGTCCGGGCGGGAGCCGAGCGTCGCCTCGCAGGAGGAGAAGACCCCGGCGACGGCCTCGGCGTCGCGGATGTCGCAGACCGCGGTCGCCACCCGCCTCCCGCCGATCCCGCCCAGCTCGTCCCGCGCCGCCTCCAGCCTGGCGGCCGTACGCCCGACGATCAGCAGCTCCGCGCCGAGCCGGGCGAACTCCGCCGCGATCGCCCTCCCCAGCCCCGATCCGCCCCCGGTCACCAGGACCACCCGCCCCTCGTACGTCCCCGGTGGCAGCGCGCTCGCGCCGAGCGGGGGAGGAGCGGGCAGTCCCGGCAGGTCCTGCGCTTCGTCGGTCATGCCGCATCGATAGCGCGGGAAGGACGAGAACTGAAGACCCGTCAGCGTCCGGACACCGCGGCCGCGACCTTGTGGTCCAGATCCTCCGTGATCAGCTCCATGTTGATCGCCACGCCGGCCCGGTAGCCCCCGCTCGCCGCGTTGACGACCTGCTCCTGGGCGCCGATCGCGTTCCCCGCCGCCCAGACACCCGGCACGCTGGTCCGCCCGGTCTCGTCCACCGCCAAGAACGGGCCGAGCGGCGTCTCGCGCGTCGTGGCGCCCAGCGCGGTGAGCAGGCCGTCCCGGGGCGTCATGCGCGGCCCGACGAAGAGCACGTCACGCGCGACGACGCGGCCGTCCGCCATGCGCACGCCCGTGAAGCGGTCGTCCTCGACGACCAGACCGGCCACCTCGCCCGTCACGACCTCGATTCCGGCCGCCGCCACCCGGGCCCGGTCCCCCTCCGAGGGCTCGTCGGCGGTGTGCAGGAAGAGCGTCACGTCGTCGGACCACTGCGCGACGACCAGGGCCTGATGGACCCCCATCACCGGATGCGCGATCACCCCGAAGGCCCGGTCGCGGACTTCCCAGCCGTGGCAGTACGGGCAGTGCAGCACATCGCGGCCCCACCGCTCGGCGACGCCGTCGATCTCCGGCAGCTCGTCCACCAGACCGGTGGTCACGACGAGCCGGCGCGCCTCGATCCGACGGCCGTCGTCCACGGTCACCCCGAAACCGCCGGCGCCGTCCGGCACCGCCGCCGTCACACGCCCCGCCGTCCACTCCACCCCGTACGCGGCGATCTCCCGACGCCCGGCCTCCAGGAAGTCCGCCGGGCTCATCCCGTCCCGGGAGAGGAAACCGTGCATACGGGCGGCCGGGGCGTTGCGAGGCTCGCCGGCGTCGATCACCAGGGTCCTCCGCCGTGACCGCCCGAGGACCAGGGCCGCGCTCAGCCCCGCCGCGCCACCGCCCACCACCACCGCGTCGTACCGCTCGTTCGTGTCCATGCCTCGACCCTCGCCCGGACTCGCGCGCTTGACAAATGCTCTTGCCGTTTCCGCAAATGGAATCCATGACCGACGACGAACGCATCGACGACGTACTGAACGAGGTCGGCCCGCGGCTGCGCCGCATCCGGCGCGAGCGCGGCGCCACGCTGGGGGACCTGTCCGCCTCCACCGGGATCTCCGTGAGCACGCTCTCCCGACTGGAGTCCGGGCAGCGCAAGCCGAGCCTGGAGCTGTTGCTGCCCATCGCCCGGGCCCATCAGGTGCCGCTCGACGAACTGGTCGGCGCACCGCCGGTCGCCGATCCCCGGGTGCGCGCGAAGCCGATCGTGCGACACGGCCGGACCATGTATCCGCTGACCCGCCAGCCGGGCGGCCTCCAGGCGTACAAGATCGTGCAGGAGAAGGCCGATGCGGTGGTGGAGCAGCGGGTCCACGAGGGGTACGAGTGGCTCTACGTCCTCTCCGGGAAGCTGCGGCTCGTCCTCGGCGAGCACGACGTGGTCATCGGCGCGGGGGAGGCGGCCGAGTTCGACACGCGCGTGCCGCACTGGTTCGGGCCGACGGCCGACGGCCCGGTGGAGTTCCTGAGCCTGTTCGGGCCACAGGGCGAGCGGATGCACGTGAGGGCGCGGCCCAAGGCGTCCTGACGGAGTCCCGGGCGGAAGAAGTACCCGGCGGACGGTTCCACCAGGCACAAGCGACCGCTTAGTATGCGACCGACCGCGCAGTACGGACGACGGCTGGTGGAGGACCGCGATGCAGGCATGGCGAGTGCACGAGAACGGCGAGCCGGGCGAGGTGATGCAGCTCGACGAGGTGGACACGCCGACACCCGGCGAGGGGCAGCTGCTCCTCAAGGTGCGCGCGGCCAACGTCAACTTCCCCGACGCCCTGCTCTGCCGGGGCCAGTACCAGGTGCGGCCCCCGCTGCCCTTCACCCCCGGCGTGGAGATCTGCGGCGAGACCGAGGACGGTCGCCGGGTCATCGCCACCCCCGCCCTCCCGTACGGCGGACTCGCCGACTACGCGGTGGCGGACGCGGCGGCCCTGCTCCCCGCGCCCGAGGCCCTCGACGACGCCGAGGCGGCCGCGCTCCACATCGGCTACCAGACCGGCTGGTTCGGCCTGCACCGCCGCGCCGCCCTGAAGGAGGGCGAGACCCTCCTCGTCCACGCCGCCGCGGGCGGTGTCGGCAGCGCCGCCGTCCAGCTCGGCAAGGCCGCCGGCGCCACCGTCATCGGCGTCGTCGGCGGCGCGGAGAAGGCCGAGGTCGCCCGCGCGCTCGGCTGCGACGTCGTCGTCGACCGGCACTCCGAGGACGTCATCGCCGCCGTCAAGGAGGCCACCGGCGGCCGGGGCGCCGACGTGATCTACGACCCCGTCGGCGGCGCGGCATACGCGCAGTCCGCCAAGGTGGTCGCCTTCGAGGGCCGCATCGTGATCGTCGGCTTCGCGAGCGGGGCCATCCCCTCGCCCGCGCTCAACCACGCCCTCGTCAAGAACTACTCGATCGTCGGACTCCACTGGGGCCTCTACAACCTGAAGGACCCGGCCGCGATCCTGCGCTGCCACGAGACCCTCACCGAGTACGCGGCCAAGGGCCTGATCAAGCCGCTGGTCAGCGAGCGGGTGCCGTTCGCCGGCGCGGCGGACGCCGTACAGCGGGTCTCCGAGGGCGTCACCACCGGCCGTCTGGTCGTCCTTCCGGAAGGGGCCGCCCGATGACCGCCCCGATCGACGCCGAGGCGCTGCGCGCGCGGACCGCGCGGCTGCTCGCCGAGCACCCGCCCGCCACCACCGACCGCACGGACTTCCTCCGGGCCCGCTTCGACGCCGGACTCGCCTGGGTCCACTACCCCGTGGGCCTCGGCGGCCTCGACGCCCCGCGCTCCCTCCAGGCCGTCGTCGACGCCGGACTGGCCGCCGCCGGCGCCCCCGACAACGACCCCCGCCGGATCGGCATCGGCCTCGGCATGGCCGCGCCGACCGTCCTCGCCTACGGCTCCGACGAGGTCAAGCAGCGCTTCCTCAAGCCGCTCTGGGTCGGCGAGGAGGTGTGGTGCCAGCTCTTCAGCGAGCCGGGCGCGGGATCCGACCTCGCGGCGCTCGGCACGCGTGCCGTCCGCGACGGCGACCACTGGGTGGTGAACGGTCAGAAGGTGTGGACGTCCAGCGCGCACGTCGCCCGCTGGGCCATCCTCATCGCCCGTACCGACCCGGACCTGCCCAAGCACCGGGGCATCACCTACTTCATCTGCGACATGACCGACCCCGGCGTCGAGGTCCGGCCCCTGCGGCAGATCACCGGAGAGGCCGAGTTCAACGAGGTCTTCCTGACCGACGTCCGCATCCCCGACGCCCACCGGCTCGGCGAGACCGGCGACGGCTGGCGCGTCGCGCAGACCACGCTCATGAACGAGCGGGTCTCCATCGGCGGCGCCCGCATCCCCCGCGAGGGCGGGATGATCGGGCCGGTCTCCACGACCTGGCGCGAGCGCCCCGAGCTGCGCACCCACGAGCTGCACCGGCGGCTGCTCGACCTCTGGGTCGACTCCGAGGTGGCCCGGCTCACCGGCGAGCGGCTGCGTCAGCAGCTCGTCGCCGGACAGCCCGGCCCCGAGGGCAGTGCCATGAAGCTGGGCTTCGCCCGGCTCAACCAGGCCATCAGCGGCCTGGAGGTCGAACTCCTCGGTGAGGAAGGGCTGTTGTACGGGGACTGGACCATGCGCCGCCCCGAGCTCGTCGACTTCACCGGCCGGGACGCCGGCTACCGCTATCTGCGCTCCAAGGGCAACTCGATCGAGGGCGGTACGACCGAGGTCCTGCTCAACATCGTCGCCGAACGCGTCCTCGGCCTGCCCGCCGAGCCCCGCAACGACAAGGACGTCGCCTGGAAGGACCTCGCGCGATGACTGATCTGCTCTACTCCGAGACCGAGGACGACCTGCGGGCGGCGGTCCGCTCCCTGCTCACCGACCGTGCGGACCCGAGCGTGGTGCTCGGCCGGATCGAGAGCGGTGATCCGTACGTCCCCGGCCTCTGGAAGTCGCTGGCCGGCGACATGGGCGCGGCCGGACTCCTCGTGCCCGAGAAGCTCGGCGGGCAGGGCGCGAGCCACCGTGAGGCGGCCGTGGTCCTGGAGGAGCTGGGGCGGGCGGTGGCCCCGGCGCCGTACCTCACCAGTGCCGTGGTGGCGACGGAGACCCTGCTCGCGCTGGACACGGAGAGCGCCCCGGTCGCGGAGCTGCTCTCCGGTCTCGCGGGCGGCCGGACGGTGGCGGTGCTCGCCGTTCCGCTCTCGGCGGACCCCGGCGCGGAGCCGCCGACCACCGACCGGGTGGCGGGCGTCGCGGACGCGGCCGCGGCGGACGCCCTGCTCGTGCTCCGTGCCGACGGGCTGTACGCGGTCCCGTCCGCCGAGGCCACGGTCCAGGCGCAGACCCCGCTCGATCTGACCCGGCCGCTCGCGGCGGTCACCACGGACGCGACGAGCGGCACCCGGCTCGCCGACCCGGACACGGCCTTCACGGCGATCCGTCGCGGACTGCTCGCGGGCGCCGGACTCCTCGCCTCCGAGCAGCTCGGGCTCGCCGAGTGGTGCCTGGAGGAGACCGTCCGCCACACCCGCGAGCGCTACCAGTTCAACCGGCCCGTCGGCTCCTTCCAGGCGCTCAAGCACCGGATGGCGCAGCTCTGGCTGGAGGTCGTGAACGCCCGGGCGGCGGCCCGCGCCGCCGCCGACGCGCTGGCCACCGGCAGCCCCGACGCCCCGCTGACGGTGGCCGTGGCCCAGGCGTACTGCTCGAAGGTCGCCGTCCACGCGGCCGAGGAGTGTGTCCAACTGCACGGCGGCATCGGCATGACCTGGGAGCACCCCGCCCACCTCGCGCTGAAGCGGGCCAAGTCCGACCAGATCGCGCTGGGTTCGGCGGGGCGGCACCAGGACACCGTCGCCGAGCTGGTCGGCCTCCCGGCTCCCGCCTAGGCGGAAGTAAGGGGCCCTAGTGTCCGCACCCCTTTACATACTGTTTAATTGCGAGTCGTTCGCAACAACAGTTGATCTTCAAGAGGGGTGTGGACACGATGACCGCCCGATCCATACGCGGCGCGGCCGCCACGACGCTGGCCGGAGCCCTGGCCCTCACCGCGGCGGCCTGTTCGAACCCGGGCGGGACCGCCGCGGGCGCCGGCGGCCCGAAGGATTCCGCGGTCGTCGGCATCGCCTACGAGCCCGAGACCCTCAGCCCCCTCCTCGGCTACGGCAAGGACGGCAACTCCAAGATCTTCGACGGCCTCCTGGCCTTCGACGGCGACATGAAGCTGAAGCCGGCGCTCGCCCTGAAGCTGCCCCACATCAGCGACGGCGGCCTCACCTACACGTACACCCTCCGCGACGACGTGACCTTCAGCGACGGCGTCCCCTTCACCGCGAAGGACGTCGTCTTCACGTACCGGACGATCCTCGACCCGAAGACGAACAACCCCTCCCGCACCGAACTCGACGCCCTCGAGAGCGTCGAGGCGGTCGGCGACGACACCGTCGTCTTCCGGCTCAAGTACCCCTACGCGCCCTTCGCCGAGCGCACCGTCCACGCCATCGCCCCCGAGCACGTCGCCGCGAAGCAGGACGTCAACACCGGCGCCTTCACCACCAAGCCGATCGGCACCGGACCGTACGTCCTCAGCGACTGGTCCAAGGGCGAGAAGCTCAGCTTCAAGGCCAACCCGACCTACTGGAACGGCGCGCCCCGGGTGAAGAAGTTCACCATGGCGATCATCAAGGACGACGACGTCCGCGCCACCCGGCTCCGCGCCGGCGACCTGGACGCCGCCATCCTGCCGCCCAACCTCGCCGCGGGCTTCGAGAACGACAAGGCGAAGAAGACCTACGCCGCGAAGACCTACGACTACCGGACGGTCACGCTCCCGAC
This sequence comes from Streptomyces sp. NPDC059567, assembly GCF_042735655.1. Lineage (NCBI taxonomy): Bacteria > Bacillati > Actinomycetota > Actinomycetes > Kitasatosporales > Streptomycetaceae > Streptomyces > Streptomyces sp. NPDC059567. The sequence goes on from NZ_JBHWBS010000082.1 coordinate 17,180, forward strand.
CCACAACACGGTCACGGGAGACACCGCCGTCCGCCGCGCCCTCGATGTCGCCGTCGACCGGCAGGCCATGGTCGACAAGATCCTCGAAGGCGCCGGAAAGCCCGCCTACGGACCCGTCCCCACCGACAGCGAGTGGTTCGCCAAGGGCACCGAGCGCCGCCACGACCTCGCCGGGGCCCAGAAGATCCTCGACGAGGCCGGCTGGAAGCCCGGCCCCGACGGCATCCGCGTGAAGAACGGCGTACGGGCCACGTTCCCGCTCTGGTACCTCTCCGGCGACAAGCTCCGCCAGGACCACGCCCTCGCCTACGCCTCCGATGCCAAGAAGGCCGGCATCGAGATCAAGACGCAGGGCGGCACCTGGGAGGTCATCGAGCCCCGGATGAAGACCGACGCGGTCCTCGCCGGCGGCGGCTCGCCCGGCGACCCCGACTTCGACCAGTACCTGCTCCTGAAGTCCACCCTCGGCGGCGACGGCTTCAACAACATGGCGTGGTACGACGACAAGGCCGTCGACAAGGCGCTGGAGGACGGCCGCCGGACGAACGACGCGGTCAAGCGGCACGCCGCCTACGCCACCGTCCAGCGCGAGCTCGTGAAGAACCCCGGCTACACCTTCCTCACCCACATCGACCACCTCTACGTGGTCGGCGACAGCTGGAACGGACTCTCCACCCAGATCGAGCCGCACGACCACGGCCTGGCCTCCGGCCCCTGGTGGAACGTCGAGACGTGGATCCCCAAGGACACGAAGAAGTGAGCCGACGCCTCCCCTGGGGGGCCATGGCCCGGATGACGGGACGGCGGGCCCTGTTCGCCGTCCCCGTCCTCCTCGCCGTCACCTTCGCGGTCTTCGCCGTCGCCGACGCCTCCCCCTTCGACCCCGTCAAGGCGTACGCCGGCACCGCCGGACTCACCGCCTCGCAGGAGAACCTCGACCAGCTCCGCGCCAACCTCGGCGTCGACCGGCCCCTGGTCACCCGCTGGTGGGACTGGCTCACCGCCGCCCTGCGCGGCGACCTCGGCGACTCCAGCGTCATGCGTCAGCCCGTCGCCGACGTCATCGCCGAGCGCATCGGCTGGTCCGCGCTCCTCGCCGCCACCGCCTTCCTCGTCGCCATCCTCCTCGGCACCGCCCTCGGCGTCCTCGCAGGCCGCCGCCGCGGCGGCCTGCTCGACCGGACCGTCAGCTCCGCCGCGTACACCCTGGAAGCCGCCCCCGCCTTCTGGCTCGGGCTGCTCGCCATCTGGTTCTTCGCACTGAGGCTCGGCGCCCTGCCGGCCGGCGGTCTCACCGATACCGCGAGCGACACCGTCACCGCCGACCAGGTGATCAGCCACCTCGTGCTGCCCGCCCTCGTCCTCGGCGTCTCCCAACTGCCGTGGTTCTACCTGTACGTCAGGCAGGGCGTCGGCGACGCCCTGGAGGAGGACCCCGTACGCGGGGCACGCGCGCGTGGCCTGCGGGAGCGGACCGTCCTGCTCGGCCACGCCCTGCGCTCCGGAATGCTGCCCATGCTCACCCTGGTCGGCTCCCGCGTCCCCGAACTCATCACCGGAGCCCTCCTCGTGGAGACCGTCTTCAGCTGGCCCGGCATCGCCGCCGCGACCGTCCAGGCCGCGACCTCCGTCGACTTCCCGCTGCTCGCCGCGCTCACCGTGCTCGCCACCGCCGCCGTGCTCCTCGGCAACCTCCTCTCCGACCTGCTGTACGGGCTCGCCGACCCGAGGGTGGGCTTCGATGGCTGACCGGCCGGCCCGCCGCGTACGGCTGTGGACCTCCGGGGGAATCGTCGGCGCGGTCCTCCTCGCCGTCCTCCTCGTCCCGCCGCTCGTCCAGCTCGACGAGCAGGCCGTCGACCTCTCGCTGAAACTCCTCCCGCCGTCCTGGGAGCACCCCTTCGGGACCGACGACGTCGGCCGCGACCTGCTGCTGCGCTGCGTCTACGGGCTGCGGATCTCGCTCCTCGTCGGCCTGGTCGCCGCGCTCGTCGCCACCGTCATCGGCACCGCCGTCGGCGCGGCGGCCGCCTCCCTCGGCGGCTGGACCGACCGGGTCGTGATGCGGATCGTCGACGCCTTCTCGTCCGTACCGCACCTGCTGCTCGGCATCTTCATCGTGGCGATGTTCCGGCCGGGCGTGTGGCCGGTCATCGTGTCCGTCGCCCTCACGCACTGGCTCTCGACCGCCCGGATCGTCCGCTCCGAGGTGCTCTCGCTCCGCTCACGCCCCTACATCGACGCGGCGATCTCCGGCGGCGCCTCGCGGTGGCGCGTGACCGCGCGCCATCTGCTGCCCGCCGTCCTGCCGCAGGCCGGGCTCGCCGCCGTCCTGATGGTGCCGCACGCCATGTGGCACGAGTCCGCACTCTCCTTCCTCGGCCTCGGCCTCCCCAGCCACCAGGCCAGCCTCGGCAACCTCGTGCAGTCCGCGCGCTCCTCGCTGCTGGCCGGGGACTGGTGGCCGACGCTCTTTCCCGGCCTGCTGCTCATCGTGCCGACACTCGCGATCGCCGGCCTCGCCGGAGTGTGGCGCGACCGGCTCAACCCGCGCCGCCGATCGGAGCTGATGCTGTGAACCCGCGCCTCGTACGAGCCCTGGAGGCCGTCACCGGCGCAGGTAGGGGGAGTGCCGACGAGGCCGTCCTCAGCGTGCGCGGGCTCTCCGTCCGCTTCCGGATGCGCGGCGGACGCCAAGTCGCCGCCGTCACCGACGCGGACTTCGACCTGGCGGCGGGGGAGTGCCTCGCCCTCGTCGGCGAGAGCGGCTGCGGCAAGTCCGTCCTCGCCTCCGCGCTCCTCGGACTCCTGCCCGGCAATGCCGAGACCTCCGGCTCGGCGCTGCTCGACGACGTCGACCTGCTGGCCGCCGACGAGCGGACGCTGGCCCGTACGGTACGAGGACGGCGCGTCGGACTCGTACCGCAGAGCCCGGCGGCCCACCTCACGCCCGTGCGGACCGTGCGCGCCCAGCTGGAGGAGACCGTCCGCGAACTGACCGGCGCTCCGCGCCGGGAGCGGCGCGCCGCCGCCGAGGCGGCCGCCGAACGGGCCGCGTTCCCCGCCGGCCACCTCGACCGCTGTCCGCACGAACTCTCCGGCGGCCTCGCCCAGCGCGCCGCGACCGCCCTCGCGCTCATCGGCGACGCCCCGCTCCTGCTCGCGGACGAACCGACCACCGGCCTCGACCGCGACCTGGTCGAGCGGACCGTCGACGAACTGCGCCGCCACGCCGACGAGGGCCGGGCGCTGCTGCTGATCACCCACGACCTGTCCGCCGCGGAACGCATCGCCGACCGGGTGGCGGTGATGTACGCGGGCCGGATCGTCGAGACGACGCCCGCCCACCGCTTCTTCGGCGAGCCGGGCCCGCGCCATCCGTACGCCCGCGGTCTGCTGAACGCCCTGCCCGACCGCGCGTTCACCCCCATCCCGGGTATGCCGCCCGAGCTGACCGCCCTGCCGCCCGGCTGCGCGTTCGCCTCTCGCTGCGCGCGGGCGACGGAGGCCTGCGGCACGCCGCCGGCACCGCTCGCCGGAGTGGCCTGCCACCACCCCGTGGGACAGACCGCCGATGCGTGACGTCCGCGCCGAGCGCCCGCGCAGGCACATCGGCGTTTCACGGCCGGACCTCGTCGGTTCCGGTCGTGAGGTGCGCCATGGCGCGGGCCCGTGGTGCCCGCCCCGGCGCGTCGGCTGCTCGCTGCCGGACCCCGCCGGTTTCCGCCGTGAGGCGCGCCGTGGCGCGGGCCCGGGGCGTGTGCCCTCCCGCCGGCCCGCGGTGGACCGCGGCCATCTCCTCGCTCCCGTCGCACCAGGAGTGCCCCGTGCTTGAACTCGACGCCATCACCGCCGGCTACGACCGCCGCGCACCGGTCTTCCGCGGCGCCTCGCTGACGCTCGCACCCGGCGAGTCGGTCGGCCTGCTCGGCCCCAGCGGGTGCGGCAAGTCCACCCTCGCCCGGGTCGCCGCCCTGCTCCACGGGCCGGATGCCGGCCGCGTCAGGATCGACGGGCAGGAGGCGCGGGGCTGGCGCCACCGCGCCCCGCGCGCCCTGCGGACCTCCGTCGGCGTGGTGTTCCAGCAGCCCCGGATGTCCGCCGACCCGCGGCTCCGGCTGCGCGATCTGATCGCCGAACCCCTGCGGGCCGGCGGTCGCCGCGCGGAGATCCCCGAACGGCTCGCCGCGCTCGCCCCCACCGTCGGCCTCACCGACGACCTGCTGGCGCGCCGCCCGCACGAAGTCAGCGACGGACAGCTCCAACGCGCCTGCCTGGCACGGGCCTTGGTGCTGCGCCCGCGCTGGCTGGTCTGCGACGAGATGACGGCCATGCTCGACGCCTCGACCACGGCCGCCCTCGTCGCCGCGGTGGAGGCGTACCGCGCGGAATCCGGCGCCGGCCTGCTCGCCGTCGGACACGACCGCGACCTCCTCGACCGCTGGTGCGACCGCACCGTCGAGTGGTCCGACTGTGTGGCGGCCTGACCTCGAATTCCCGCGCAAGTGGATCGTGCTGAGGGCAACTACCGTGCCATGATGGTGAGTTATGACGCCAGGGGAGGGTGTGACGAAGCACGAGATCCGCATCAGGCCGGTCCAGGAGACATCACGCAGTGATGTCGACGCCCTGCTGACCTGGCTGACGCGCGAGCGGATCGTGAAGGAGAAGCTCGAGAAGGGGGAGTTACGGGTCGAACAGCGGGCCACACCGGACGAGCACGGCACCCCGATGGGCCTCGGGACCGAGATCGTCCTCGTCGTCCTCCAAGGGGTGACCGGCGTCGTCCTCGTCGAACTCCTGGAGCAGGCGAAGTCCGCGGTGCGGGAGTGGCAGGAGAACCGTCGGTCGGTCGGCGAGGACGATCCCCCCGACTTCGACGTCACCTCGGACGGCGATCCGAGGTAGCCCGGTGGCGCGCTTCGACCCGCGCGGAAGGGTGAACCACGCTCTGCTCGTCACGGTGCCCGAGTACACCTCCGATCTGCCGCCGGACCCGTCCGGCATGCTGGGCGACATCGCGGCCGTCCGGCACAACAGCACGGAGCTGAAGAGGGCGCTGCGCGCGGGTGGGGTGTTCCGCGAGGAGGACATCACCACCAGCAGCCCGGCCGGTTCCGACCCGTTCTTCCGGGACCTCATGCGCGCCCGCGACCGGGCGGACGGGCTGCTCCTGCTGTACTTCGCCGGACACGGCCTCGTGTCCAGCTACAACGAGCCGGACGAACTGTGGTTCGCCATGCCCCGCACGACGATCGTGCCGGGAGATCCGCCCGCGTTCCTGCAGGCCGTCCGCTGGAGCGAGGTGCTCCCGGCCCTGTGCCAAGGTCGGGCCGAGCAGGTGGTGGTCGTCCTCGACTGCTGCTACGCGGGCAACGCCTCGGCGGCCTGGAACAAGCTGCCCGCGGACCATCGCGGGCGGATCTCGCTGCTCGCCTGCGTGCAGGCGAACGACAGGATCGACGCGGGGGACTCGGGCACGCCCACACCCTTCACCGCCCAGTTGGTCCGCATGCTCGAGAAGGGCGTCGACGACGCCGGTGGCGAGGTGAGCTTCAGCGCGCTATCCGACGCGCTCAGGACGTACATGTCCAAGAACCACACCACGCTGCGCAAGAAGCCGACCCCGTGGGTGCCGCAGAGCTGCCCCGCCGACGGCGCCGACGTCGTCCTCGCCGCCGCCGACGTCGAGCCTCCGCAGCCCCCTCCGCCGCCGCCCCCTCCGCCCGTCCCGCCGCGGCGGCGCGGGCGATGGCGCCGTGTCCCCTTCCCGGCCTGGGCGGCCCTGGCCCTGTCCCTGGCCGTCGTGGTGGGGTTCGCCGTCTACCGCGCCCTGCCGACGAGCCCGTGCACGTCCCCCCTGGAACTGAGACTGCTCACCGACCCGGACTCCGAGCCGACCGTACGCAAGGCGGTCAACGCCTATCTGGAGTCGCCCGCCAACCAGGAAGACGGCTGCCGGCGCAGCGGCATCACCGTCTACGGCGCCAAGGCCGCCGACGCCATCGCCGCCTTCCGGGACTCCTCCCGCTTCTGGCAGGACCCCGACACCGAGACCAACCCCCAGCGGGACATCGGCCCCCAGCCGGACATCTGGGTTCCCGGCTCGGCGGCAGCCGTCGACCGTGCCCGCTCCTACAGCGGCGGCGGAACGTCGGTGGAGCTCACGGCGCACAAACCGTTCGTCCACTCGCCGATGGTGCTGGCCGTCCCCGCGCAGCTGGCCGAAGGGTCGGAGAAGGACCGGCTCGGCCGCCCGCTCGCCCAGTTCGTCGAGGCGCTGACCCAGCGCGCCGCCGGCGCCGTCGTGGCGCGGAGCGACCCGGAACACACCGACTCCGGACTGCTCGCCACCGTGGGCCTGTACGGGAACCGTCCCGGCGCCGCGGCCGGTGTGGAACGGGGCCTGGCGCCCGGACGGCCGCTGCCCGACGGCCGCGCGCTGCTGTGCGAGCTGCCCAAGGTGGCCGCCGTCGACACGAAGACGGCGGCGCTCGTGCCGGAGCACCTGCTGAGGACGGGGGTGAGCTGCGGGCGCCAGACCCGGACTCCCCGCGTGGCGGAGTACCCGGCCGACGTGCCCCGGCTCACCCTGCCCTTCGTGCGGGTCCGCTGGGACGGCGGCGACCAGGACAAGGCGGCCCGGGACGATGCCGCCGACCGCTTCCGTGCCTGGCTGACCGGCCCGGAGGGAGTGGAGGTGTTCACGGGCGACGGCTACCGCGCCGGCCCCGGCGACGCGCAGACCCCGGCCTCCCCGCCCGCCTCGCCCCCCGCCAACGGCGCGCTCGCCGACCCCGGGCGGCTTCCGGACGCGGGCGACGCCAAGGCGATGGACGCCGCCCTGGAGGGGTACCGCAAGGCCAACGGCCCCGGACGGGTGCTGTTCCTGCTCGACAACTCCGGTTCGATGAGGAGCTCGTGGGACGGTCCCGGCGGCGGTCCGGGGATCATCCAGCAGTCCATCGGCGGGCTGGGCGGCCAGGACGAGTACGGCCTGTGGACGGTGTCCTCGAAGCCCGGAGCCGCCCGCCCCTACACGCCTCTGCTGGCCCTCGGCACGCACAAGAACCGCGACGAGGCGAAGAGGACCTTCGGCGGGGCCCGGATCGAGGACAACGAGGCCGATCCGTACCGGGCGTTGAGCGCCGCGGTGACCGCCGTGAAGGCAGGAGGAGACGACGACCGGCCCCGGCTGGTCGTCTTCGTCACGGACGACGAGGACAACGTCTCCGGCGGCCGGCTGGAGGGGTTGCTCCCGACGCTGCGGCAGGCTGGGGTCCCGGTCGTCACGGCCTCCCTGGACGTCGGCGGCTGTGCCAAGGGCCGGCCCGACGAGCGGATCGCGACCGCGAGCGGCGGACGGTGTCTGGACGGCTCGGGGGACCTCATCGCCGGGCTGCGGGACGAGGTCGCCAGAACCGGTACGGGGGAGGGGACATGACCGCCCGCGCGTCCCGCCGCACCACCACCTTCCTCCTCGCCTGTCTCCTCGCGCTCGGCGCGTGCACGGGCGAGGGCGGTGACCCGCCCGAGAACGCGACGGACTCCGGCGCACCGCTCCTGATCGCCAGCGGCCGGGACGTCACCGGCAAGGGCGGCATCCGCGAGAAGCTGATCAAGGAGTGGAACGCCAGGCCGGGCAACACCCACCAGGCGCGCCTGGTCGAACTGCCGGGCTCCGCCGACCAGCAGCGCAGCCAGCTGCTCGGCGCCCTCCAGTCCGGCAGCGCGCGGTACGACGTGGTCAACCTGGACGTCACCTGGGTCCCCGAGTTCGCCGAGGCGAAGCTCGTCCAGGAGCTGGACGCGGGCCTCGTCGACGGCGACGTCATCGACTCCGTGGCCCGTACGGCGCGTTGGGACGACAGGACCTACTCCGTCCCCTTCAACACCGACGTCGGGCTGCTCTACTACCGCCGCGACCATCTGGAGCAGGCCGGGGTGCAGAACAAGAACACCCGCCTCGACGAGAACACCACCTGGAACCAGGTGCGCGACCTCATCAGGACCGTCGAACAGGCCGACCTTCCCGGCGTCGAGGCGGGCTGGACCACCCAACTCGCCCCGTACGAAGGCCTGACGGTCAACGGCATCGAGGCGTTCGCCTCGGTCCTCGAAGGCGGCCTCACCGACGAACGCGGCCGCTACACGGCCACCGCGGGCGGCCTCGAGGACGGTCTCGAGGAGCTGCGCGCCCGGACCGAGAGCTCCTACCTGCTCCCCGATGCCACCGGCTCCGACGAGGCCGCGTCCCTCACCGCCTTCATCGACGGCAGGACGACCTTCCTGCGTCACTGGCCCTACGCCTACCGCACGTTGCACCAGTCGCTCACCCCCGACCGGCTCGGAGTCGCGCCGCTGCCCGGCAAGGCGGTCCTCGGAGGCCAGAACCTCGCCGTCACCACGTCCGCCACCGGCAAGCGCGCCGAAGCGGCGCGGGATCTGATCAGGTTCCTCACCGACCCGCAGAGCGAACGCTGCCTGCTCGACGCGGGCTTCGCCGCCACCCGGGAGTCCGCGTACACGGAGGACAAGGTCTCCTGCAGGCTGCCCGCCGCCTCCGCGCCCTCGCCGTCGGCGGAGAGCGCGGACCGGATGCCGCGTGCGGACGGGCGCCCGCTGTACGCGCGGACCACCCTGCTCACCGCCCTGAAGGGCGAGGCCGTCGCCCGCCCCCGCACCCCGCACTACGGGGCCTTCACCCAGACCTTCACCACGCATCTGAGCCGGCTGTTCGGCGACAGTCCTCCCACCGACAAGGAGCTCGCGCAGGACCTGGACGAGGCGCTGCGAGACGCCCTGCCCGAGCCCTCCTCGTGAGTCCGTCCACCGCGGCTGAACCGCCGCGGTGGGAATGTCACCCGTTCGGCAGGCACGCCGTACGGCCGGACGGCGCCCCCGCTGCGCCACACTGGCCGCCGAACGCCGCGATTCCGGCGCGGCGCAAGGAGGGTGTGGGCGATGGCCGTGTCCGTTTCTGTCGTACTGCTGCTGCTCGTCCTGGCGGTGATCTTCCTCCGCAACGGCGGCCTCAAGCTGTCCCACGCGCTGGTCTGCGCCCTGCTCGGCTTCTTCCTCGCCGGCACGAGCATGGCGCCGACCATCCAGAACGGGGTCGCCGCCACCGCCAACGTGGTCAGCAGCCTCAAGCCCTGACACCGTTCGGCGGAACGTTTCACGATCATGAAGTGCCCATGAAACAACGGGCAGTTGCATGTACATCTCACGGACTCGGGCTTAACGTCGGCCGCCGGCGCGACCGACGTACGCACCCGAGGAGCCGCATTGACCACCCCCCGAAGACGAGCCCGTGTGCTCGCCCTGATCGCCGCGGTGAGCGCGACCGCCCTCGCGCTCGCCACCCCCGTCGCCCTCGCCGACGACATACCGCTGGCCCCCGGCCACCGGCTCGTCGACCACTACGACGGCGCTCCCGCCACCGCTCTGCCCGTACCGGGCGCGCCGCCCGCCCAGCACCCCTACCTCGCCCCCAACGGGCGCAGCGGGATGCATGCGGACGGCGCGGGCAGCGGCACCCACCCCTTCTCCGGGCCGCTCGGGCGCGACCCGGAGGTCTCCAGCGAGAAGATCGCCGCCCTCGGCGGCGAGTGCGCCACCGTCACCTTCGACTCGGCCGGCCGGATCCTCACCGTCTGCGGCACCTTCTCCGGCTTCCTGCTCAAGCTGCTCGACCCCCGCACCCTGGACACGCTCGCCGAGTACCGGCTGCCGCAGCGCTCCTCGACCGTCGAGGCCATCACCCGCCTGGACTTCGAGAAGATCTTCAAGGACACCTCGGGCGGCGCCTACTTCTACCTCGACAACCGGGACCGGGTCGTCCTCGCCGACTCCCGACAGCACATCCTCCGTATCGCACACGGCCAGAAGCCGGACGGGAGCTGGCAGTTCACGGTCGAGGACGACTGGGACCTCACCTCGCTCGTCCCGCACGACTGCGTCAGCTGGACCAACCTCTTCCCCAGCGGCGTCTGTGACCCCGTCACCTCCGTCATGCCCGACTGGGACGGCCGCGTCTGGTGGGTGACCCGGCTCGGCCGGGTCGGCACGGTCGACCCCGCCACCGGCACGCTCCGCTCGGTCCGGCTGGCCGGCGAGGAGATCCAGAACTCGTTCTCCGTCGCCGAGGACGGCGTCTCCATCGTCTCCGACCACGCGCTCTACAGCTTCCGCGCCGACGCCGACGGCACCCCGCGGATCCAGTGGCGCCGGACGTACGACCGGGGGACCGGCACCAAGCCCGGCTCGGTGAACCAGGGTTCGGGCACCACTCCCGACCTCTTCGGCGTCGGTGACTCCTACGTCGCGATCACCGACAACGCCGACGACCGGATGAAAGTCCTCGTCTACCGACGCGGCGCCGACGTCCCCGACGCACAGCGCCTGGTCTGCAAGGTCCCGGTCTTCCGCTCCGGCGCCTCGACCACCGACAACTCCCTGATCAGCTGGGGCAACAGCCTCGTCGTCGAGAACAACTACGGCTACGAGAACCCCACCACGCTGACCTTCGGCCGCAGCGTCGTCGGCGGGGCGACCCGGATCGACGTCCGCCCCGACGGCAGCGGCTGCGACACCGTCTGGGAGAGCGACGTCCGCTCGCCCTCCACCGTGCCCAAACTGTCCACCGCCAACGGCCTGTTGTACTTCTACGAGAAGGAGCCGAACGCCTTCGGCATCGACGCCTGGTATCTGACGGCGGTCGACTTCCGTACCGGGAAGCGCGTCTGGAAGAGGTTCACCGGCACCGGGATCGCCTACGACAACAACTGGGCCCCGATCACCATCGGGCCCGACGGGACGGCGTACGTCGGCGTCTTCAACGGGATCGTCGCCGTGCGCGACGGCGCCTGAGACACGACGGTGCCCGGGACCCCACGGGCCCCGGGCACCTGCCGTACCGGGCTCAGACCATCTCGGGCATCTCGCCCTCGGTGGTCTTGACGTCGATCACCGCGAACGCCGCGCCCTGCGGGTCCATGATCGCCGCGAACCGGCCGAAGGGGCTGTCCATCGGCCCGAAGACCTTCTGGCCGCCGAGCTTCACGGCCCTGTCGACCGCCTGGTCGCAGTTGTCGACGGCGAAGTAGACCTGGATGTACGACGGGACCTCGGCCGGGAAGTCCTCCGACGTCATCTTCATCCGCCCCAGGACCGGCATGTCGCCGCCCAGGTCGAAGACCTTGTAGTCCATGGTCTCGTCGACCATCTTCTTGGCGTTGTAGCCGAACACCGACGTGAGGAAGTCGTCCGACTTCGCGGGCTCCCGGGTGAAGACCTCGGCCCACACGTAGGAGCCGGGCTCGCCCTCCAGCTCGAATCCCTTGTGGGAGCCGGGCTGCCAGACGCCGAACATGACGCCGGCCGGGTCCTGGGCCAGACACATGGAGCCGAAGTCGCCGACGGCCATCGGCTCCATGACGACGGTGCCGCCGCTGCTTTTGATCTTCTCGGCCGTGGCGGCGACATCCGGCGAGGCGTAGTACAGACACCAGGCCGACTGAGGGGAGCCGTCCTGGCCGGGCATGGGCGGGACGACGGCCGCGACGGCCTTGCCGTTCTTGTAGGCCTGGGTGTAATTGCCGTATTCCGAGGACGATTCGCCGAAGGTCCAGCCCAGCACCTCGCCGTAGAACGTCTTGGCGCCCTCGACGTCGGTGAACATCGCGTCGGTCCAGCAGGGTGTGCCTTCAGGTCGTGCGGCCATGACGGTGACTCTCTTCCGATCGATGAGATTCCCGATGGGGTTGCCGTGACCCACGCTAGCCAGGACAGGCGTGCCTCGCTCGGTGACGGAGCGTGTCCGGATCGGTCAGTCGCGCGCGAAGATCCCGATGCCGTTCGGCACGGGACGCTCGACCCCTCCGGCGGGATGGTTGCGCACGGTGACGGTCGAGGTGTCCGGGTCGCGTGCGACCAGTGTGGAGGAGCCGCCCCCGTCGAGACTGAACGCGTCCACGGCCCCCACGCCCGCCATCACCGAGGCCACCTCGGCGATCGTCAGCCCCGTGCGGTGCTCGGGCGCCCCGTCCAGAGCCATCAGCAGCAGCCGGCGCCCGCGATCCGTGACACCGGCCGCCGAGCGGACGGCGGAGGTGCGCGCGTCGAGGCCGGGAAGCGGCTCACCCGCGCGCAGCACCGGATAACCGCCCACCGCGAAGCGGTACGGGACCCGGGAGCCGTCGGCGACGAGCCGATGGCGCACGCCGACCCGGTCGCCCACGGTCAGCGAGCGCAGTCGCCGAGCGCCCGCCTCCCTTCCCACGAGGACCTCGGTGCCCTCGGCGATCGGGCCCCGCCCGGGCGTGTCGGCCAGCTCGACGACCCTTCCGTCGCGCACCGTCACCTCGTACGTCTCCGTGCTGCACGGCGCCGCGCGGTCCGTGTCCGTGCCGCACGTGGCGCGCAGTCGTGAGACGGCGCCCCAGTCGGAGGTGAACACCCCGACCGATCCGACCGGCAGCGCGTACTGGTTCAGACCGCCGAGCGTGAGCTTGCCGCCGGGTGTGGAGACCGCGCCGTCCAGGGTGAGCCGGCCGAGCCGGGCCCGGCCGTCGACGCCCACGCCCAGCACCTCGCGCGTGTCGGTGCCCGGTGGCAGGGCGGGGCCGAAGCGCTGTCCGGTCGGCACCGCCGCCTTCAGCACCCGTCCGCCTGCGATCGCGGGACCGACCGGCGCGCCGGTCGCCTCGACGCCCGGGTGCTGGGTCTCGGTGATGTTGAAGAAGTCGCCGTTGACCCCGGCGACCGCGCCGCGCGACCCGGCGAGCGCCGACATCGGTGCGCGCGCCCCGACGGCCCCGGGCGTCAGCAGATCGACGCCGACCCCCGACTCGCGCAGATCGACGGAGAGCAGATGGACCCGGGCCGGCCCGTCGAGCGCGGGCACGTCGAAGGAGCGGTACGTGACTCCCGGGGCGACCTCCGTCCAGACGGCCTCGGCCGTGCCGGGCGTGGCCCCGGCCAGCAGGGCGCACCAGGCCAGCAGGACGGTCGCCAGCGCGCGCGTACGTGTACCCGGACCCCGCACGATTCCCCCCAGGCGTCCCGTCGACTCTCCCAAGATTCACCAGAGTTGACCAGACCACCGTTCCGGCGGAGCGGCTAGGAGTCGACCAGGCGGGAACGGATGAGGAAACGGACGCCTTCCGGGGCCTCCAGGGAGAACCCGCTGCCCCGCCCGGGCACGACGTCCACGATCAGCCGGGTGTGACTCCACAGCTCGAACTGCGCTTTCGACATCCAGAACGGGACCGGCTCCGTGGCGCCGGCGACCTCCAGGGAGGCGAGCAGCACGTCCGAGGCGCCGGTGCGGAACTCCCCGTCCGGGTAGCACATCGGCGCACTGCCGTCGCAGCAGCCGCCCGACTGGTGGAACATCAGCGGACCGTGCGCGTCCCGCAGCCGCCGCACGAGGTCGGCCGCGGCGGGAGTCAACTCCACCCGCGCTCCGGGTCGATCCATCTCCCGCCCCTTCCTCGTGGGTCCGTCGGTGGTCCAGCGAACACCGGCGGAGGTTGCGAGTGCGTTGCGCCCGCCGAAATCGTCCGCGCCTCTAGGAACTGACGATCCGTCAGGTTACTCTTCCCCGCATGATTCCGACCGTTGTCTGGGGCACCGGAAACGTCGGCCGCGCGGCCCTGCGGGCCGTCGACGCCCACCCGGCGCTCGCACTCGCCGCCGTCCTCGTCCACGATCCGGCCAAGGTCGGCCGCGACGCGGGCGAACTCGCCGGTCTCGACCGCGCCCTGGGCGTCGCGGCGACCGACGACATCGACGCCGTGCTCGCGGCCCGCCCCCGAGCGGTGGTGTACGCCGCCTCCGGCGACCTCCGGCCCGACGAGGCGCTCGCCGACGTCGTCAGGTCCGTCCGGGCGGGAGCGGTGGTGGTGACCCCCGCGCTCTACCCGCTCTACGACCCGCGCAGCGCCCCGCCGGAGTTCCGGGACCCGGTGCTCGCCGCCGTCGCGGAGGGCGGCGGCTCGCTCTTCGTCTCCGGCGTCGACCCCGGCTGGGGCAACGATGTGCTCCCCCTGCTGATCAGTGGCCTCGGCACCACCGTGGACGCGATCCGCTGCCAGGAGATCTTCGACTACTCCACGTACGAGCAGGAGGACTCGGTCCGCCACCTCATCGGCATGGGGCACCCGATGGAGTACGAGCCCCTGATGCTCGCCCCGTCCATACCGACCATGGTGTGGGGCGGCCAGCTCCGGCTCATGGCCCGCGCCCTCGGCGTCGAACTCGACGAGATCCGCGAGACCCTGGAGCGGCGCGCCCTCGACACCACGGTCACCACCCGGACGATGGGCGTCTTCGAGGCCGGCACACAGGGCGCCGTGCGCTTCGAGGTGCAGGGCATCGTCGACGGCGAACCCCGCATCGTCATCGAGCACATCACCCGCATTCACCCCTCCTGCGCCCCCGACTGGCCGACGCCGCCCGACGGCACGGGCGCGCACCGGGTGGTCATCGAGGGACGCCCGCGCATCGAGGTCACGGTGGAGGCGAGCGACGAGGGCGAGAACCGTTCCGCGGGCGGGAACGCCACCGCCGTCGGCCGGCTGGTGAACGCCGTCGACTGGCTCGTGGACGCGAAGCCCGGCCTCTACGACGCGCTCGACGTCCCGCTGCGGCCCGCAGTGGGCCGACTGGGAAGGAATCGGCCATGAGAATCGACGTCCCCGAGGGCAGGCACCCGATCGAATACGTATGGGGCGAGATCGTCCCCGAGATCGGCACGGCCGCCGCGAACTTCTCCCTCTCCGTCTACGCCCACACGACCCTGGGACTGCGCGAGTTCGAGGCGGCGCGGCTGCGCGTCGCGCAGATCAACGGCTGTCTGTTCTGCCTGGACTGGCGGACCGACCGTGACGGCGAGAAGGTCGAGGAGTCGTTCGCGGACGCGGTGACCCAGTGGCGCACCACCGATGTCTTCGACGACCGTACGCGGCTGGCCGCGGAGTACGCCGAGCGGTACGCCCTGGATCATCACGGTCTCGACGAGGACTTCTGGACTCGTATGACCGCTCACTACAGCCAGCCCGAGATCGTGGAGCTGACGATGAGCATCGGCTCCTGGTTGTCGTTCGGGCGGCTCAACCGGGTGCTGGGCCTCGATGCGGTGTGTGTGCTGCCCACCCAGTGACCTCAGAGATCGGTGGCGATGATCTTCTCGATGTTGCGTTCGGCGAGCGCCGTGATGGTGACGAACGGGTTGACGCTGGTGTTGCCGGGGATCAGCGCGCCGTCGATCACATAGAGGCCGGGATGGCCGTGGAGGCGACCGTAGTTGTCGGTGGCGCGGTTCAGCACCGCGCCGCCGAGCGGGTGGTACGTGAGGTGGTCGCCCCAGATCTTGTACGCGCCGAAGAGGTCGGTGCGGTAGATCGTGCCCTCCTTCGCGTTGATCTTGTCGAAGATGGTCTTCGCGGCGTCGATGGACGGCTGCTTCCAGGCGGTCTGCCAGTTCAGGTCGACGCGGCCGGCCGCGGGGTTCCACGAGAAGGCGGCGCGGTGCGGGTTCTTGGTGATCGACAGGTAGAACGAGGCGTACGTCTCGATCCCGGTCGGCAGCGGCGCCACCTCGGCGAACGCACCGCCCGCGGCCCAGTTGTCGATGCCCGCCGTGGGCATGGACGACTGGAGCTTGCCCGTCGGGTCCCACATGTGGTTCGCGCGGCCGCACATGACGTTGCCGTTGTCGCCCCAGCCCTGGCCGATCTCGCCGTTGAGGAGGGGTAGCGCGCCGGTGGCCCTCAGCTTGGTCAGCAGCTTGCTGGTGCCGACGCTGCCGGCCGCGAAGAACACCCGGTCCGCCACGGCGGAGGTGGTGGCCGTGGTGTTCCCGCCGCTGTCGAGCACGTCCATCACGACCGTGTAGCCGCCGCCCGACGCCGGGGTCACCGACGTCACCCTGTGCAGCGGCGTGACGGTGACCCGGCCGGTCGCCCGGGCCTGGGCCAGATAGGTCTTCTGCAGGGTCTTCTTGCCGTGGTTGTTGCCGTAGAGCACCTCGCCGGCCAGCGCCGACTTGGGCACGGCGCCGGCCTGCTCCTGCTTCATGTACTCCCAGTCGTAGACGTTGGGCACGAAGACGAAGGGGAAGCCGGAGCGCTGGGCATGCTTACGGCCGACCCGGGCGTACTGGTAGCAGGCGGCGCTCTCCCACCAGGCGGGGTCGACGTGGTTCACCCCGAGGCCGGCGTTGGCGCGGGGGTAGTAGACGTCGTACATCTCGTCGGCGTTCACGGAGGGCAGGATCGCCCCGAAGTTCTCCCGGCGGGGCGTGACCGCCATGCCGCCGTTCACCAGCGAACCGCCGCCGACGCCCCGGCCCTGGTAGACGGTGATGCCGCCGAACTCCTCGGCGTCCAGGATGCCGGTGTGCCGCGGGACGTCCTTGTCGAGCGGGAAGCCGAGGAACTGGCTCAGGGGCTGCTTGGTCCGGGTGCGCAGCCAGAACGAGCGGTAGTCGGGTGTGGTCGTGTTGGCGAAGATCTTGCCGTCGGGGCCGGGGGTGTCCCAGGCCATGCCCATCTCGACCATGTGCACGTCGACGCCCGCCTGGGCGAGGCGCAGCGCGGCGACGGAACCGCCGTAGCCGGTGCCGATCACCAGCGCGGGGATGCGGGCCTGTGTGGTCGATCCGTAGGCGTGTGAGGGGAGCGCCAGAGCGCCGAGAATAGAACCTGTTCCCGTGATGAATCCACGGCGTGATACAGCCATGTCGTTCCTCACTGTCGGGTGGAATGGGAACGAGTTCTACTGCCGCCCGGATGGGAAGTCACGGCATACCGATTGGTAACTTTTGGGTGGATCGCTCAAGAATGATCGGGGCAAAGCCGACATTCTGAAGAGTTGGAGAACCGCTGAGCCCGGAGCGCACATGTCCCTGCCGACCCTCGCCCCCGAGACCGTCGACCGCGCCGCCGCGCGGCTCCACGACACCGCCGCCTGGCAGGAGATCGTCCGGCACTGGGGCGCCCCCGCCGACACGCCGGCCGCCCCCGTCGAAACCCCACCGGAGGACTGGCGCCGGCTCCTCAGCGTCCCCGTCGACCAGCTCGTCGCCACCGCCCTCGCCGGCCTCACCACGCCCCCGCCCGCCGAACGGCGGCTCCCTGGACGCCTCGGCGCGGTCCTGCCCGACCGGCTGCACACCTGGCGCCGCATCGGACAATCCGACCTGCGCCCCTCCACCCACCTCGCCCACGCCCGCGACGTCCTCGTCGAGTGGGGCTGGCAGAACCGCCCGTACCGCCTCCGCGACGTCCGGGGCGCCCGCTGCCTCTGCGGCGCCCTGCTGACCGCGCACCGCCTCGGCTACGGCAGCGCCGACACCATGAACCGCTCCGCCGCCTGGATCGTCACCGAACTGCGCGCCCAGGGCTGGACCGGCCTCATCGGCCCCTGGAACCGCGCACCGGGGCGTAACCAGGACCAGGCCCTGGCCCTCCTCGACGCGACGATCCGCCGGGCCGCGCACGCGGGCGAGTGACCTCCCGCGCGGGGCGCCCCACGGTCACTCCACGCTGTCGGAGACCGTGAAGAGCCCGCCGTCCGGATCGCGCAGCGTGATGCGCCGGCCGTTCCCCGAGGGGAGGACGGCCGACACGGTCGTACCGCCCGCCTTGAGGGCCGTCTCGGCGGCGATGTCGACGTCGGGCACCCGGAAGTGCACGTGCCAGCGCGGCCTGACCTGAGGATCGGGGGCCGCCTCCACCGCGCCGCCGAACAGCCGCGCGACGGTGACACCCGCGTGGCTCAGCACGACATGGTCGTCCTCGTAGGCGACCTGACAGCAGCCGGGCCGCTCGCCGGCCCAGTCCAGCACCTCGGCGTAGAAGATGGCCGCGTCGAAGGCGTTCCTCGTCCGCAGCTCCAGCCAGGCCGGGGCGCCTCCCTTGCCGACACTCCAGTCGGGGATCACCTCGCCCTCCCAGATGCCGAAGACGGCGCCCTCGCGGTCGGAGGCCAGCGCCGCACGGCCCGTACCGAACCGCAGGGGCCCGACGGCCACGGTGGCGCTGCGCTCCCGGATCCGGGCCGCGGTCACATCGGCGTCGTCGACCGCGAAATAGGGCGTCCAGGCGACCGCCACGGCCAGGCGTGGCGCCAGGGCACCGATCCCGGCGACGGGCGCCCCCTCGCTCATGGCGACGGAGAACTCCTCACCCAACCGGGTGGGCCGGAACTGCCAGCCGAAGACGGCACCGTAGAAGGACTCGGCGGCTCGGAGATCCCGGGCCATGAGACTGACCCAACAGGGGGCGCCGGACACCGCATGGCTCGAGGTCGACACAACCTTCATCCATCCGTCGTGGACGCGTGATCGTTCTCCATCCCACCGTACCCCCGACGAGACCGCCATTCCGGAGGGCCGTCCCGGTACGGAGTGCGAAGCGGCCGAGGGTGCGAAAACCTTGAAAGGTGACGGACGTGCGCGCCGCGCTACGAGAACCGCTGGCCGACCTGCTCGCGCGGCGCAGGGACCCGGTCGTCGTCCAGACCCTCCGGTCCACCGCCGCGGCGACGATCTCCTATGTCGTCGCGCTCCAGCTGAGCAGCGAGGCGGCCCCGCTGACCGCGCCGCTCACCGCCCTGCTCGTCGTCCAGGTGACGCTCTACTCCACGCTCAAGACCGGGATCCGCCGCGTCAACGCCGTCGTCGTCGGCGTGATCATCGCGATCGCGTTCAGCGCCCTGGTCGGGCTGACCTGGTGGAGTCTCGGGCTGATCATCCTGGCCTCGCTGGTGGTGGGCCGGTTCGTGCGCGTCGACGAGTTCGTGCCCGAGGTCGCGATCAGCGCCATGCTCGTCCTCGGCGTCACCCAGGTCACCAACACCGCCTGGGACCGGGTCCTCGAAACCCTCATCGGGGCCGTGGTGGGCCTGCTCTTCAACGTGCTGCTCGTGCCACCGGTCTGGGTCGGATCGGCGGGGGAGTCCATCGAGGACCTGGCACGGCGGATGCGGCAGCTGCTGCTGCGCATGGGCGAGGAGCTCGCGACCCAGGCTCCCGTCGCCCACGCCGCCGCGCGCCGGCACGAGGCGCGGCTGCACGAGGCGCGCAGGCTCGACAACGACGTGGCCGACGTCGACGCGGCGCTGCGGCAGGCCGAGGACAGCCTCCGCCTCAATCCGCGCGTCAAGGAGGGACTCCTGCACCGTGTCGTCCTGCGCACCGGGCTCGACACCCTGGAGATCTGCGCCGTCGTCCTGCGCGTCCTGGCCCGAACGCTCGTCGACCTCGCCAAGGAACGCAGGGAGGAGGAGCTCTTCCCGCGCGACGTGGCGATCGCGCTCGAAGACCTCCTGGCGCGCGTCGCGGACACCCTCGTGAGCTACGCCGTCCTCGTCACCGCGCGCGTCAGCGCGAACGCCGACGCCGCGGAGGAACGGCTCGCCGGGGAGCTCGTCGCGACCCGCGCGGTCCGCGACCACGTGGCCGACCTGCTGCTCCGGGGTGTCCTGCGGGACCCCCGGCAGTGGCAGCTCCACGGCGCGCTGCTCGCGGAGATCGACCGGATCCTCGACGAGCTGGATCCCGGCCACCGCGGGCGCCGCCTCATGGAGGAACTCGACCGCCACTCGCGCGAACGCGCCGGGAAGCGCACACCGCTGTCGGCCCTGCGCGACCGACTCGAGGTCTAGGGGGTGTCTTGTCGATCAGGCCGGATCGGGGAGCGGCGTCTGGTGCCGTGGATCGCAAGGCGGAGGAGGGAGTCAACGCGGAGCGTTGG
>NZ_JBHWBS010000083.1:0-18635 GCF_042735655.1 Streptomyces sp. NPDC059567
CGCGTCTCTCCCGCGCGCCCCGTGTGCGTGACCCTCCGCCCGCGCCCGCGCCGCGGGGGGGGGGGGGGGCGGGCCCCCCCTCGTCGTTTCCGTTCCCGTGCGCCCTACTCCGAGGCGGCGGCCCGGTCGGCCGGGCGCCACACCCACGGGTGGGCGTCGGCGCCGAGGCCCACGGCCAGCGGGCCGTCGGGCACGAGCCGCAGCGCCGCCGCCTGGACGGGAGTCGTGCCCTGCGTACGGGTCCAGAGCCGGCCACCCCGCCGCAGCTGGATCCGGCCGCGCAGGTCCCGGCCGAGCAGCACGGTCTCGGCACCGTCCGCCGCGGCGGCCACCGGACCGTACCCGTCGAAGGACGCGTTCCCCCGCCCCGACAGCAGCTCCTTCGCCGCCGGCTTGCGGTAGTACACCTCCAGCGCGTCGGTTCCGGCGCGCGGGACGGCGGCGACCGGATTGCCCGCGCCGGGAAGCGGGGCGGCCGGAACACCGTCGATCCAGTGCCGGACGGACCGCCGGCCCGCGGCCAGGAGATGGACGCGTCCGGCGGTGTCGACCACGGCGTCCAGACCGTCCTGGACCTCGTCGGTGCCGGTGTCGGTCCCGGGCAGGCGCCGCCACGACGACCAGGTCCCGTCCGCGGCCCGTACACGCGTCGACACACCCTTGTCCGCGTCGCGTACGAAGAGATGGACCCGCCCGTCGGGGGTGGTCACGGCCACCGGCACACCGATCCGGCGTCCCCGGTCGTCGTCCCGCTCCGGATTGCCGAGCCCCCGCCACGCGAGGAACGGGCCGCCGGGGGAGCGCTGCTCCAGCAGGACGACCTCCCGCCGGTTCGCGCCGCCATGGCCGTCGAACGCGGCGAAGCGCACCCCGAAGAGCAGCACCCGGCCGTCGGGCAGCGTGGCCGAGCCCAGCGCGGGCGCGAGCGGCCCGCCGCCGAGGTCCTCCGGCGCGCCCCAAAGCCCGGACCCCTTCTCCGCCTCCCGCCAGCGGACGGCCCGCAGCCCCAGCACCCCGTAGGCGTCGAGCCGCGCGCCGGGCCGCGCGACGACGGCCGGACCGGCACCGGGCCAGCGGTGATGGGTGGCCCGCACCCAGCCCTTCCAGTTGGTCAGGGGGCGGTCCCCGCCCACGCCGTAGTCCCCGCAGCCCGACGGATTGCCGCACTGCCAGGACGGATCGCCGCCGTACGGGACGAGGTGCGCGGCCTTCTCCCCGAGGACCTGGGGCGGGAGGTTCTTGGGCCAATGACGGTTGTAGTAGCCCCGGAACGCGGTCGCGACGAACGCCGGTATCGCCCCCGGGCCCTTCTGCGCCTCGGCCACCCAGCGGATCAGCGCCGCCCAGGAGAAGCAGGCGACGGCCGTGTGATCGCCGTGGTCGGAGTAGCCGGGCTGCTCGCTGTCGCGCTTGCGCGTCGCCTCGTCGCCGATCTGGATGTCGGGGTCCGGGTCGAGGGTCTGGACGACGGTGGGCCGGTAGCGGTCGAGGAGGCCCACGAGGACGTCGATCAGCTGGTCGTGGTCGTAGGTGTCCGACCGGTCGACGGGGGAGCCGGCGGAGAGATGCGTACGCAGTTCGAGCGCGCGGTCGTGCCACAGCGCGGGCACGGCCATGTAGCGCCGCGAGGTGTGCATCGGCAGATTGAGGAAGATCAGCTCGACCCGGCGGCCGCCGTGCACGAGCGTGTCGATCTCGGCCCGTCGCCCGCCGCGGAGCGTGGTGACGGCCCGCTGCCAGGGCGTGAACTTGTCGAGCCCGAGGAGCGTCGCGTACGCCTGGCGCAGGCCCTGGTGGCGGGCGGAGGAGTAGGCGGCCTTGTCCGGGGGAGCGTCGGGCATCCCGGCGATGCGATTGCGGCCCGTGTGCTCGCCCGCGGTGACGTAGACGGAGACGAGCGGGACGCCTGCGTCGAGCATCCGCTGGGTGTCCGGGTTCATGAAGTACAGGTCGTCGTCCGGGTGCGCGGCGAACTGCATGAGCTGCGCGCGTCGCGTACTGGCGATCGGCATTCCCGGAGCGGGGTCGGCGGTGGGCCCGGTACGGCGTGGAGCGGGTACGGAACAGCCGGCGAGCGAGCCCGCGACGGCTGCCGTACCGAGGGCCACGGCGGCCGCGAGAACACCGCGCCGCCGGGGCAGGCCACCCGTAGCGGGCCTGGATATGTCTTCCACTGCTGCTTCCCCCGTGCCGCCTACCGGTCCGTACCGGTCCCTGAACGTCCCCTGGATCGGCGGATGGCCAGGTCGGGGCCGAGATCCGCGACTAGCTAGACGGCTCGGCGGACCGCGGGGTTGTGCGTGAACGCGCATTCGTGTGCCGAACGCACGGGCCGCCGCGTGGCGTTGCCGGGGGCTGTGAGACGCTCCGCTGCGCACGATGCGCGGGGCGGACGTATGTCATGGCCCCGATGAACCAGGGGTGGGGTACATGAGCTGGGAAAACAATGGGCAGAGCGGCGCGTCGCGGGCCGTCTCCGGGGTCTTCGGGATCGTGGTCGCCGTCGGCCTCGCGGTCCTCGTGGTGAGACCGGAGCTGATGCCGTGGCGCGAGACCGGCGACACGCAGCCGCTCGCGGCGGAGACCGCGCGGCCGTCCGCCGCGCCGTCCGAGGAGGCCTTCCCGGACCGGCCGACGCTGCGTGAGCCCTTCAAGGGCTCGCCGGCCCTCCGCTGGGCCGACGGGGCCGCGGGGATCGAGCTGCCGCAGGCCAAGGCGGTGGGCTGGATGTCGAAGGACGAGGTCGCCGCCGCGCTCAGGACGACCAAGAACTTCCTCGTCGCGGCCAACCTCGACCCGGCCGTGATCAAGGGCGACAAGCCCGCGGCGGCACTGGCCCTCCTCGACCCGAAGCAGCCCGACGTCCGCTCCGACATGGAGAAGGGCCTGGTCAAGGCCACCGAGCAGACCGACCCCACGCTGCTGTTCAGCCGGTTCAGCCCGAAAGAGGTACGGCTCGCGGGCTCCGTGGTGAAGACCCGGGGGCGGATGACCGTGGAGGCAGGCAAGGGCGAGAACGCCGACGCCGTGCTCGTCCGCACCGACTTCACCTTCGTCTACCCCGTCGTGAAGGTGCGCCCGGGCGCCGACGAGGTGACGCGGACGGTCGTACGTCGCCAGATCACCTTCTCGCTGCCCGACCCGGCCGAGTACATCGTCACCAAGGGCAAGTTGTCGGTGAGCGAGTGGAGTTCGAACGTCGGCAACGACGACTGCGACCGCCCCGTGGACGGCTACTTCCACCCGATGTTCGACGAGGACCTGATGGCGCTGCCCGACGCAGGGGCGACGGGCCCGGTCGTGGACCCGTACGACCGCAGCAAGAACCTCGACGAGCTGCCGCAGGAGTGCGGGACGAGCTCGCGCACCTGACCGGCCCGCGTACGCCTACGCGGCGCTGACGTCCTCGGGCCGGTGCACCTCGCCGGTCCCGAGCGACACCGTCGCCCGTACCAGCATCGGGCCGTCCTCGCGGCGGGACAGCAGTACCAGCTCGGCCACGCGGGCCGTCATGGAGCCGAGCAGGGCCTCGGAGGTGGTGGCGAGGGTGTGCGGGTCGTGACTGCGGCCGAGGGAGAGGTGCGGGGTGAAGCCCTTGGCCCGTCCACCGCACAGCGGGAACCGGAGTTCCAGCGCCTCCCGCAGACGGGCCCACGGCTGCTCGCCGGCCGCACAGGGGTCGAGCCAGACGGTGGCGTCCTCGCGGTGACCGAACCAGTGGACGCCCTCCAGCTGGGCCCGGAACGGGTGCGTTCCCCGCGCCGCGGCGGCCACCAGCGGGGTGGCCCGTTCGAACTCGGACTCCGGTACGAAGCCGAAGAGGACGTTGACGTGCGGGGGCCAGCGGTGGATCTGGCGGTCGTGCATGCGGCGGATGTGCTGGATCGCGGGCCACAGCCGCCGCGGCGGGATCCAGGCCACCGCGGTCCGGTTCGTCGCGGCCACCGCCAGGACCTCCTCGGGCGGGACCGGCTCGGCCTCCGCCGCCACGGTCTCGTCGAGCCGGTCCAGGCCCGTCGCCCGGTCCCAGACCAGCTCGCCGTCGGCCTCGAAGAAGATCACCCGATGCCAGGGGATCTCACCGCCCGGTACGAAGTCGGCCAGGGCCACCCGCTTCGGCTCGCGGACGCTCCGCTCGTGGATCCCCATCACGAACCGCTCGGGGTCGAAGCGGGCGTCCCACAGCACCCGGTGGTAGATCTCGTCGCTGGTGTGCACGCCTGGCGACTGCCCGGAATACGGCGTCTCAGGCGTGTTCATGCTAGGCGGCCCGTCTCTCGTGGGGACGGCAGTCGCGACATCGTCCGGGTTGCGCCGATCTGAAGGCTCGGTCGCAGGCGTCGCAGTTCTGGAGGGGGTCGGGGGCGGGGGGCCTCGCGGGCAGGGGCGGCGGAAGCAGGGCCGTGAGCCGGTGGGCGAGCAAGCCGGCCGGGTGGACCAGATCGTCGGGGAGGCTCGCGGCGAGGGTGCGCAGCACCGCGTCGGGGTGGGCGCCGCGTTCGAGCCAGGTGGCCACGGCGGGAGCCAGGCGGTGGATGTCCCGTTCGGCGAGCAGGAGCCGGGGCTCGTGGAGGCGCAGGCGGGCGAGGACGTCGGCGGCGGGTCGGTGCGCTTCCGTGAGCGGAGCGGGTGGCGGAGGGGGCGAAGCCGGGGTTACGCGGCGGGTTACGGGTTCCGCGCGTCGCTCCGGCCGGGATCGGCGGCGGGGGAGATGCCGGAGGCTTCGGCCGGGGCGGAGGCTCGTCGCCCGGGTCCGGGTCCGGGGGCGTCTCCGGATCGGGGGTCGGGTCAGCCCCGGACGGTTGTACGAGATCGTGCGCGGGGCGAGTCGTCCGTTGGGCAGTCGCTCGTTGAAGCGCTTCAGGTAGCCGTGGGCTTCCAACTCCCGCATGGCACGGGCGATGCGCATCTCGCTCTCGGGGAACCAGGCGGCCAGGGCCTTGATGCCGACGGGTGCCCCGGTGGGCAGCGACTGGAGGTGGACGGCCAGCCCGATGGCGAGCAACGAGAGCTCGCGGTGCTGGGCGAGGTGGTTGCCGACGACCGTGTAGCGGGTCGAGTGCCGGGCGTTGACGTGAATGAGTCCGGAGGCGCCCAGAGGCGCGCCAGGCTGCGAGTAAGCCATCAGGAAGTTCTGGTTCCGTGGTGGTCAGGCCCTCGATCGGGAGTGCAAGTCCCGGCCGGGGGCCGGCGTGTGTCCGAGGTTGTCGGCGCGCGGCGCGGAAGGCGTCCACGTCCGTGACTCCAAGGTCACCGAAGGCCCCCGCCTCGCCTTCGCCCCTCGCGCTTGGGTCGGGTTCGTCTCGTACGTCACTCAGCGCTGATATCGGGCGGGGTGATCAGGCGCGCCTTAAAGTCCGGGTATGGAGCCCAGGGCCAGGGGCGCGGTCACCTCGATCATGGTCGTGCTGACGTTGACGACCGGTGTGATCGAGGCCGTCAGCTATCTCGCGCTGGGGCCCGCCTTCACCGCGATGCAGACGGGGAACCTGCTCCTGCTGGCGTTCTCGCTCACGGGTGTCGCCGGGCTGTCGCCTCTCGCCGCAGGAGTCTCCTGCGCCGGCTTCGTGGTCGGCGCGTTGCTCGGCTCGCTCCTGGAGTCGACCGTGGACAACCACGGTCGCCCGTGGTTCGCTCCCGCGCTGCTCGGCGAAGGGCTGTTGCTCGGGCTCGGGGCGCTCGTGGCGTGGCTCGGCGAGGTCGACGGGCCGGGCGGCCCCGTCGCCGGCCACCATTTCGCCGCCGTGGCGCTGGTCGCCGTCGCCATGGGGATGCGCAACGTCACGACCCTGCGGGTAAGGGCCCCGCACGTGTCCACGACGCTGTCCACCCGCGCCATGATCGCGCTCGTCGGCGGTCTGCCGCACCTTGCGGACCCCCGCATCGGCGCGGGCGGCGGCCATGAGGTCCGCCGGTTCGTCTCGATCGGGGCGATGTTCGCGGGGGGTGTGCTGGGCGCCTGGCTGCTGCACGAAGAGGTGAGCCCGGGGGCGATCCTGGCCATTCCCTCCGCGGTGGTCCTGGCCTTTGCCGCGGCGACCTGGGTGGCGCAGCGGCGGCACATGCCCGAGCCGGGGTGAGCCCGCCGCCGGTCGGCGGAAGCGGGCACCCACGGGCTACGCGGGGACGTGGGGGCTCCTGGGGCGACGAGACCGTCCCGCCGTAGGCCCGGGCGGTGCGCCGCCGTCACGGCGGCGCATATCAGTGTGGCCGTGCCCCACCCACGTGCCCGTTGATCTCGGCATCCGCCGATCAAAGCGTGGCTGCGCCCCTACGTGTACCCCCACGTGACGTGGGGTACAGTCTTGCGCCTCGATTGGCGGCCGGATGCCCGCGTATGGCAGACTGTCGGGGTTGCTCGGTTGAGTGCCGATGCTGCGCGCCTCCCGTCGGGGGGACCGGAAGCGAGTCCCACAGTACTCGTCGCTCCTTCTTAGGAGCGGACGTACGGGAATCTTCCGGGAAGCGTCAGCGGGGTGCCGACCAGGCGCTCGGTGGGTGTTCTGCCCCCGGACTCGCGGTCATGGTGACCGCACCCCCTTGGTTGGGAGATCCTCAGGGATTTCTGCGTAGAGGGAGTGCGACACGCCCGACCGCGTGGGTCGGAGACAGAGTGCACGAGAACCCCCGAGTCCAGAGCGTTAACCAAGACAAAGGACTACTGAGTAGCCATGGCGGGACAGAAGATCCGCATCCGGCTCAAGGCCTACGACCACGAGGTCATCGACTCCTCGGCGAAGAAGATCGTCGAGACGGTGACGCGCACTGGTGCGTCGGTCGCGGGCCCGGTGCCGCTGCCCACTGAGAAGAACGTGTACTGCGTCATCAAGTCGCCGCACAAGTACAAGGACTCGCGCGAGCACTTCGAGATGCGCACGCACAAGCGCCTCATCGACATCCTCGACCCCACGCCGAAGACGGTTGACTCGCTCATGCGCCTCGACCTCCCGGCGGGCGTCGACATCGAGATCAAGCTCTGAGGTGACGCGCGAGATGGCTAAGAACATCAAGGGCATCCTGGGCGAGAAGCTCGGCATGACGCAGGTCTGGGACGAGAACAACCGGGTCGTCCCGGTGACCGTCGTCAAGGCCGGCCCCAATGTCGTGACCCAGGTGCGTACGAACGACATCGACGGCTACGAGTCGGTCCAGATCGCCTTCGGCGAGATCGACCCGCGCAAGGTGAACAAGCCCCTCAAGGGTCACTTCGCCAAGGCCGACGTCACCCCGCGCCGTCACCTTGTGGAGCTCCGCACCGCTGACGCCTCCGAGTACACGCTCGGCCAGGAGATCACCGCCGAGCTCTTCGAGGCCGGTGTGAAGGTCGACGTCACCGGTAAGAGCAAGGGCAAGGGCTTCGCCGGTGTCATGAAGCGCCACAACTTCCGTGGTGGCAAGGCCTCCCACGGTGCCCACCGCGTGCACCGCAAGCCCGGTTCGATCGGTGGCTGCGCCACCCCGGGCCGTGTCTTCAAGGGCATGCGCATGGCCGGCCGTATGGGCAACGAGCGCGTGACCACCCAGAACCTGACCGTTCACGCCGTTGACGCGGAGAAGGGCCTGCTCCTGATCAAGGGTGCGGTTCCTGGTCCGAACGGCGGCCTCGTCCTGGTCCGCACCGCGGCCAAGGGGGCCTGAGGATATGAGCACCATTGACATTCTGTCGCCCTCCGGCGACAAGACCGGGACCGTCGAGCTCCCGGCCGAGATCTTCGAGGCCAAGATCAGCATCCCGCTGATCCACCAGGTCGTCGTCGCGCAGCTGGCCGCCGCCCGTCAGGGCACGCACAAGGTCAAGACGCGTGGCGAGGTCCGTGGTGGTGGCAAGAAGCCGTACCGCCAGAAGGGCACCGGCCGCGCCCGTCAGGGTTCGACCCGCGCCCCGCAGTTCGCCGGTGGTGGCGTCGTGCACGGTCCCGTGCCGCGTGACTACTCGCAGCGGACCCCGAAGAAGATGAAGGCCGCCGCCCTCCGCGGTGCCCTCTCCGACCGGGCGAACCACTCCCGCATCCACGTCGTCTCCGGCGTGGTCGAGGGTGGCATCTCCACCAAGGCCGCCAAGACGCTGTTCGGCAAGATCTCGGAGCGCAAGAACCTGCTCCTGGTCGTCGAGCGCGCCGACGAGGCCGCGTGGCTGTCCGCCCGCAACCTGCCCCAGGTGCACATCCTGGAGCCGGGCCAGCTGAACACGTACGACGTGATGCGATCCGACGACGTGGTCTTCACCCAGGCCGCCCTCGAGTCCTTCGTGTCTGGCCCCAAGGCCGCTGACAACGAAGGGAGCGAGGCCTGATGTCCGAGGCCACGATCACCAGCAAGACCTTCACGGACCCGCGTGACGTTCTCGTCAAGCCGGTTGTTTCCGAGAAGAGCTACGCGCTGCTCGACGAGAACAAGTACACGTTCATCGTTGCGCCCGGCGCCAACAAGACCCAGATCAAGCAGGCCGTCGAGGCGGTCTTCTCGGTCAAGGTCACCGGGGTCAACACGATCAACCGTCAGGGCAAGCGCAAGCGCACCCGCACCGGTTTCGGCAAGCGCAAGGACACCAAGCGCGCCATCGTGACCCTTGCCGAGGGCAACCGTATCGACATCTTCGGCGGTCCGACCGCCTAAGGGCGGTCTGGATCGTCCGGAATCGGACGAGGACTGAGAAATGGGAATCCGCAAGTACAAGCCGACTACGCCGGGCCGCCGTGGCTCCTCCGTAGCCGACTTCGTCGAGATCACGCGGTCCACGCCGGAGAAGTCGCTGGTCCGCCCGCTGCACAGCAAGGGTGGCCGTAACAACACCGGTCGTGTGACCGTCCGTCACCAGGGCGGTGGCCACAAGCGCGCCTACCGCGTGATCGACTTCCGTCGTCACGACAAGGACGGCGTGCCGGCCAAGGTCGCTCACATCGAGTACGACCCGAACCGCACCGCTCGCATCGCGCTGCTCCACTACGCGGACGGCGAGAAGCGCTACATCATCGCCCCGCGTGGTCTTTCGCAGGGCGACCGGGTTGAGAACGGCCCCACGGCCGACATCAAGCCCGGCAACAACCTGGCCCTCCGCAACATCCCGGTCGGTACCACGATCCACGCGATCGAGCTCCGTCCCGGCGGTGGCGCCAAGTTCGCCCGTTCCGCGGGTGCCTCCGTGCAGCTGCTGGCGAAGGAGGGCACGATGGCCCACCTTCGTATGCCGTCCGGTGAGATCCGTCTCGTCGACGCCCGCTGCCGCGCCACCATCGGCGAGGTCGGCAACGCCGAGCAGTCGAACATCAACTGGGGCAAGGCCGGCCGTAAGCGCTGGCTGGGCGTTCGCCCGACCGTTCGCGGTGTGGCGATGAACCCGGTGGACCACCCGCACGGTGGTGGTGAGGGCAAGACCTCCGGTGGTCGCCACCCGGTCTCCCCGTGGGGTCAGAAGGAGGGTCGTACTCGTTCGCCGAAGAAGGCTTCGAACAAGTACATCGTCCGCCGCCGCAAGACGAACAAGAAGCGCTAGGAGCGGGTTTAGATGCCGCGCAGTCTCAAGAAGGGACCCTTCGTTGACGGCCACCTCGTGAAGAAGGTGGACGCTCAGAACGAAGCCGGTACCAAGAACGTCATCAAGACCTGGTCCCGTCGCTCGATGATCATCCCGGCCATGCTCGGCCACACGATCGCGGTGCACAACGGCAAGACCCACATTCCGGTGTTTGTCACCGAGTCGATGGTCGGCCACAAGCTCGGCGAGTTCTCGCCGACGCGCACCTTCCGGGGTCACGTGAAGGACGACCGGAAGTCGAAGCGCCGCTAGTAGCGGGGTGGAATGACCATGACAGACACTGGAAGGACAACCATGGAAGCCAGGGCCCAGGCGCGGTACATCCGCGTTACGCCCATGAAGGCCCGCCGTGTGGTGGACCTTATCCGTGGCATGGATGCCACGGAGGCTCAGGCGGTCCTGCGTTTCGCCCCGCAGGCCGCGAGCGTGCCGGTCGGCAAGGTGCTGGACAGCGCCATCGCCAACGCCGCGCACAACTACGACCACAGTGACGCCTCTTCGCTGTACATCAGCGAGGCGTTCGTGGATGAGGGCCCGACCCTGAAGCGGTTCCGTCCGCGTGCTCAGGGCCGTGCCTACCGGATCCGTAAGCGGACCAGCCACATCACCGTGGTCGTCAGCAGCAAGGAAGGAACCCGGTAATGGGCCAGAAGGTTAACCCGCATGGGTTCCGGCTCGGCATCACCACGGACTTCAAGTCCCGCTGGTACGCCGACAAGCTGTACAAGGACTACGTCAAGGAAGACGTCGCCATCCGTCGGATGATGACGTCCGGCATGGAGCGCGCCGGCATCTCGAAGGTTGAGATCGAGCGCACCCGTGACCGCGTGCGGGTGGACATCCACACCGCGCGTCCCGGCATCGTCATCGGCCGTCGTGGCGCCGAGGCCGACCGCATCCGCGGCGACCTCGAGAAGCTCACGGGCAAGCAGGTCCAGCTGAACATCCTCGAGGTCAAGAACCCCGAGATGGACGCTCAGCTGGTTGCTCAGGCCGTTGCCGAGCAGCTCTCCTCCCGCGTCTCCTTCCGTCGCGCCATGCGTAAGAGCATGCAGGGCACGATGAAGGCCGGCGCCAAGGGCATCAAGATCCAGTGCGGCGGTCGCCTCGGCGGCGCCGAGATGTCCCGCTCGGAGTTCTACCGCGAGGGCCGCGTGCCCCTGCACACGCTCCGCGCGAACGTCGACTACGGCTTCTTCGAGGCCAAGACGACCTTCGGCCGCATCGGCGTGAAGGTCTGGATCTACAAGGGCGATGTCAAGAACATCGCCGAGGTCCGCGCCGAGAACGCAGCGGCCCGTGCGGGTAACCGCCCGGCCCGTGGCGCCGGTGACCGTCCGGCCGGTGGCCGCGGTGGTCGCGGTGGCGAGCGTGGCGGTCGCGGTCGCAAGCCGCAGCAGGCTCAGGCTGCCGAGGCCCCCAAGGCCGACGCTCCCGCCGCCGCTCCGGCTGCTGAGAGCACCGGAACGGAGGCCTGACCGAAATGCTGATCCCCCGTAGGGTCAAGCACCGCAAGCAGCACCACCCGAAGCGCAGCGGTATGTCCAAGGGTGGTACGCAGGTTGCGTTCGGCGAGTACGGCATTCAGGCCCTCACTCCGGCGTACGTGACCAACCGCCAGATCGAGGCGGCTCGTATCGCGATGACCCGCCACATCAAGCGTGGCGGCAAGGTCTGGATCAACATCTACCCGGACCGCCCGCTGACCAAGAAGCCTGCCGAGACCCGCATGGGTTCCGGTAAGGGTTCGCCGGAGTGGTGGATCGCGAACGTCAAGCCCGGTCGGGTGATGTTCGAGCTGTCCTACCCGAACGAGAAGATCGCGCGCGAGGCCCTGACCCGTGCGGCCCACAAGCTGCCGATGAAGTGCAAGATCGTTAAGCGCGAAGCAGGTGAGCTGTGATGACCGCCGGTACCAAGGCGTCCGAGCTGCGCGAGCTGGGCAACGAGGAGCTTGTCGCCAAGCTCCGCGAGGCCAAGGAAGAGCTGTTCAACCTCCGCTTCCAGGCGGCGACCGGTCAGCTCGAGAACCACGGTCGGCTCAAGTCCGTCCGTAAGGACATCGCCCGGATCTACACCCTGATGCGTGAGCGCGAGCTGGGCATCGAGACGGTGGAGAACGCCTGATGAGCGAGAGCAATGTGACTGAGAAGACCGAGCGCAACGCTCGCAAGGTCCGTGAGGGCCTTGTCGTCAGCGACAAGATGGACAAGACCGTCGTCGTCGCCGTCGAGGACCGCGTCAAGCACGCGCTGTACGGCAAGGTCATCCGCCGTACGAACAAGCTCAAGGCTCACGACGAGCAGAACGCTGCCGGCGTCGGCGACCGCGTCCTCCTGATGGAGACCCGGAAGCTGTCGTCGACGAAGCACTGGCGCGTCATCGAGATCCTCGAGAAGGCCAAGTAATCACTTGAAGGGGTAACCCTTCGAGTTCGTTCCGCCAGGCTCGGCCGGGGCTTCCTCGTGAAGCCCCGGCCGGGAACCGGCAGACAATCAGGAGATAGACGTGATCCAGCAGGAGTCGCGACTGCGTGTCGCCGACAACACTGGTGCCAAGGAGATCCTTTGCATCCGTGTTCTCGGTGGTTCCGGTCGCCGCTACGCGGGCATCGGTGACGTCATCGTCGCCACCGTCAAGGACGCGATCCCCGGTGGCAACGTGAAGAAGGGTGACGTCGTCAAGGCGGTCATCGTTCGCACCGTCAAGGAGCGCCGCCGCCAGGACGGCTCGTACATCCGCTTCGACGAGAACGCCGCTGTCATTCTCAAGAACGACGGCGACCCTCGCGGCACCCGTATCTTCGGCCCGGTGGGCCGTGAGCTGCGCGAGAAGAAGTTCATGAAGATCATCTCGCTCGCGCCGGAGGTGCTGTAAGCATGAAGATCAAGAAGGGCGACCTGGTCCAGGTCATCACCGGTAAGGACAAGGGCAAGCAGGGCAAGGTCATCACGGCCTTCCCCCGCGAGAACCGCGTCCTCGTCGAGGGTGTCAACCGGGTCAAGAAGCACACCAAGGCCGGCCCGTCGCAGGCCGGTGGCATCGTCACGACCGAGGCGCCGGTCCACGTCTCCAACGTCCAGCTGGTCGTTGAGAAGGACGGCAAGAAGGTCGTCACGCGCGTCGGTTACCGCTTCGACGACGAGGGCAACAAGATCCGCGTTGCCAAGCGGACGGGTGAGGACATCTGATGGCTACCACCACCACTCCGCGTCTCAAGACGAAGTACCGCGAGGAGATCGCGGGCAAGCTGCGTGAGGAGTTCTCCTACGAGAACGTCATGCAGATCCCCGGCCTCGTCAAGGTCGTGGTCAACATGGGTGTGGGCGACGCCGCCCGCGACTCCAAGCTGATCGAGGGCGCCATCCGCGACCTCACCACGATCACCGGTCAGAAGCCGGCCGTCACCAAGGCTCGCAAGTCCATCGCGCAGTTCAAGCTGCGTGAGGGCCAGCCGATCGGTGCGCACGTCACCCTCCGTGGCGACCGCATGTGGGAGTTCCTGGACCGCACCCTGTCGCTCGCGCTTCCGCGCATCCGCGACTTCCGTGGTCTGTCCCCCAAGCAGTTCGACGGGCGTGGCAACTACACCTTCGGTCTCACGGAGCAGGTCATGTTCCACGAGATCGACCAGGACAAGATCGACCGTGTCCGGGGTATGGACATCACCGTGGTGACCACGGCGACCAACGACGCTGAGGGCCGTGCCCTTCTCCGTCACCTCGGCTTCCCGTTCAAGGAGGCGTAAGCGAGATGGCGAAGAAGGCTCTCATCGCGAAGGCTGCCCGCAAGCCCAAGTTCGGCGTGCGCGGCTACACGCGCTGCCAGCGCTGTGGTCGTCCCCACTCCGTGTACCGCAAGTTCGGCCTGTGCCGCGTGTGCCTTCGTGAGATGGCTCACCGTGGCGAGCTGCCGGGCGTGACCAAGAGCTCCTGGTAATCCCTTCATTGGGATGACCGGAGTCTCTCGGTAAGCAGAGGGTTGGCGGAGGCCCACCACTCCATGGCTTAGGCTAGGAGGGTTGGGCGTCCGCCGCCCGTACGACTTACTACGCCGTAGGTCCCCGCGCCGCACCCGTCCCGCCCCTGTGTGGGGAGAGGGATGGCGCATACAGGAAACCCCGGCGAGAGAGGCCGAAGGCCAATTCATGACCATGACTGATCCCATCGCAGACATGCTCACGCGTCTGCGTAACGCGAACTCGGCGTACCACGACTCCGTGTCGATGCCGCACAGCAAGATCAAGTCTCACATCGCGGAAATCCTCCAGCAGGAGGGCTTCATCACGGGCTGGAAGGTCGAGGACGCCGAGGTCGGCAAGAACCTCGTCCTCGAGCTCAAGTTCGGTCCGAACCGTGAGCGCTCCATCGCGGGCATCAAGCGGATCTCGAAGCCGGGCCTCCGGGTTTACGCGAAGTCCACCAACCTGCCGAAGGTTCTCGGCGGCCTGGGCGTGGCGATCATCTCCACGTCCCACGGTCTCCTGACCGGCCAGCAGGCAGGCAAGAAGGGCGTAGGTGGGGAAGTCCTCGCCTACGTCTGGTAGTCGGGAACGGAGGAATAGCTAATGTCGCGTATTGGCAAGCTGCCTATCCAGGTTCCCGCCGGCGTGGACGTCACCATCGAGGGCCGCTCGGTCACGGTCAAGGGTTCCAAGGGCACCCTGACCCACACCGTTGCCGCGCCGATCGAGATCGTTAAGGGCGAGGACGGCGTTCTCAACGTCACCCGTCCGAACGACGAGCGTCAGAACAAGGCCCTCCACGGCCTGTCCCGCACGCTGGTGGCCAACATGATCACCGGTGTGACCCAGGGTTACGTGAAGGCGCTCGAGATCAGCGGTGTCGGTTACCGCGTTGCCGCGAAGGGCTCCAACCTGGAGTTCCAGCTCGGCTACAGCCACCCGATCCTGGTGGAGGCGCCCGAGGGCATCTCCTTCAAGGTCGAGTCGCCGACCAAGTTCTCGGTCGAGGGCATCGACAAGCAGAAGGTCGGCGAGGTCGCGGCGAACATCCGCAAGCTGCGGAAGCCCGACCCGTACAAGGCCAAGGGCGTCAAGTACGCCGGCGAGGTCATCCGCCGCAAGGTCGGAAAGGCTGGTAAGTAAGCCATGGCATACGGTGTGAAGATCGCCAAGGGCGACGCTTACAAGCGTGCGGCCAAGGCCCGCCGTCACATCCGCATCCGCAAGAACGTGTCGGGTACGGCGGAGCGTCCGCGCCTCGTCGTGACGCGTTCGAACCGCGGTATCACCGCTCAGGTCATCGACGACCTCAAGGGTCACACCCTTGCGTCCGCGTCGAACCTGGACGCGTCGATCCGCGGTGGCGAGGGTGACAAGTCGTCGCAGGCCAAGCAGGTCGGCGCGCTCGTCGCCGAGCGCGCGAAGGCCGCGGGTGTCGAGGCTGTCGTGTTCGACCGTGGTGGCAACAGGTACGCCGGGCGCATTGCCGCTCTGGCTGACGCCGCCCGCGAAGCCGGGCTGAAGTTCTAAGCCCCGGTTCCGGGACTAACGGACGTAACAGAGAGAGGTAAATCCAATGGCTGGACCCCAGCGCCGCGGAAGCGGTGCCGGTGGCGGCGAGCGGCGGGACCGGAAGGGCCGCGACGGTGGCGCTGCCGCCGAGAAGACCGCGTACGTTGAGCGCGTTGTCGCGATCAACCGCGTCGCCAAGGTTGTCAAGGGTGGTCGTCGTTTCTCCTTCACCGCGCTGGTCGTGGTGGGTGACGGTGACGGCACCGTAGGTGTCGGTTACGGCAAGGCCAAGGAAGTTCCCGCGGCCATCGCCAAGGGTGTCGAGGAAGCCAAGAAGAACTTCTTCAAGGTTCCCCGCATCCAGGGCACCATCCCTCACCCGATCCAGGGCGAGAAGGCCGCGGGCGTCGTCCTGCTCAAGCCGGCTTCCCCCGGTACCGGCGTTATCGCCGGTGGCCCGGTGCGTGCCGTGCTCGAGTGCGCAGGCGTTCACGACATCCTGTCGAAGTCGCTCGGCTCCGACAACGCGATCAACATCGTGCACGCGACCGTGGAGGCCCTGAAGGGCCTGCAGCGTCCCGAGGAGATCGCGGCTCGCCGTGGTCTGCCCCTCGAGGACGTCGCCCCCGCGGCTCTGCTCCGTGCTCGTGCGGGAGCGGGTGCGTAATGGCCCGCCTCAAGATCACGCAGACGA
This sequence comes from Streptomyces sp. NPDC059567, assembly GCF_042735655.1. Classification (NCBI taxonomy): domain Bacteria; kingdom Bacillati; phylum Actinomycetota; class Actinomycetes; order Kitasatosporales; family Streptomycetaceae; genus Streptomyces; species Streptomyces sp. NPDC059567. The sequence continues at coordinate 15,706 of NZ_JBHWBS010000083.1, forward strand.
AGTCGTACATCGGCAGCAAGCAGAACCACCGCGACACCCTGCGTTCGCTCGGGCTCAAGCGCCTGAACGACGTGGTCGTCAAGGAGGACCGCCCCGAGTTCCGCGGAATGGTGCACACCGTCCGCCACCTCGTGACGGTCGAGGAGGTCGACTGACATGGCGGAGAACAACCCGCTGAAGGTCCACAACCTCCGTCCCGCCCCGGGCGCCAAGACCGCCAAGACCCGTGTGGGTCGTGGTGAGGCGTCGAAGGGTAAGACGGCCGGTCGTGGTACCAAGGGCACGAAGGCCCGTTACCAGGTTCCGGAGCGCTTCGAGGGTGGGCAGATGCCCCTCCACATGCGTCTCCCGAAGCTCAAGGGCTTCAAGAACCCGTTCCGCACCGAGTACCAGGTCGTGAACCTGGACAAGCTGGCCGCGCTCTACCCGCAGGGTGGCGAGGTCACGGTGGCCGATCTGGTCGCCAAGGGTGCGGTTCGTAAGAACCAGCTCGTCAAGGTGCTCGGCACCGGCGAGGTCTCCGTGGCGCTGCAGGTGACGGTCGACGCCGTCTCCGGCTCCGCCAAGGAGAAGATCGCCGCCGCCGGCGGCACCGTCACCGAGCTCGTCTGAGACGACTCGATGGCCTGAACATCCGACCGGGGATGCCTCTCAAAAGGGGCATCCCCGGTTGGTCGTTCCTAGGGGGGCATGTCCGCCGGTAAGGTGGCGTGCACTGTCTATGCTCCGTGCGGTATGCCCGCACGGTTTTTGACTGGTACCTATTCGTCGAACCTCAAGACCGTCACCTCTGGCGCATGGCGCGGGGGTCGCAGGAGGCACCGTGCTCACCGCGTTCGCCCGGGCGTTCAAGACGCCCGACCTGCGCAAGAAGCTGCTCTTCACGCTCGGCATCGTCGTGCTGTACCGGCTCGGGGCACACATCCCCGTGCCCGGTGTCAGTTACCAGGCCGTACAGCAGTGTGTGGACCAGGCGAGCCAGGGCAACAACTCCCTGTTCGGCCTGGTGAACATGTTCAGTGGCGGAGCGCTGCTGCAGATCACCATCTTCGCGCTCGGCATCATGCCGTACATCACGGCGAGCATCATCCTGCAGCTGCTGACCGTCGTGATTCCGCGTCTGGAAGCCCTGAAGAAGGAGGGGCAGTCGGGCACCGCGAAGATCACGCAGTACACGCGTTATCTGACGATCGCCCTCGCCATCCTCCAGGGCACCGGTCTCGTGGCCACCGCCAAGAGCGGTGCGCTGTTCAGCGGCTGCACGGTGGCCAACCAGGTCGTCCCGGACCCGTCCGTCTTCACCATCGCCACGATGGTCATCACGATGACCGCCGGTACCGCCGTCGTCATGTGGCTCGGTGAGCTCATCACCGACCGCGGCATCGGCAACGGCATGTCGATCCTGATGTTCATCTCGATCGCCGCCGGCTTCCCGGGCGCCCTCTGGGCCATCAAGGAGAGCGGCAAGCTCGCCAAGGGCTGGATCGAGTTCGGCACCGTCATCCTGATCGGCTTCGTGATGGTGGCGCTCGTCGTCTTCGTCGAGCAGGCCCAGCGCCGTATCCCCGTGCAGTACGCGAAGCGCATGATCGGCCGCAGGTCCTACGGCGGAACGTCCACTTATATCCCGCTCAAGGTGAACCAGGCGGGTGTGATTCCTGTCATCTTCGCCTCGTCGCTGCTCTACATCCCGGCCTTGATCGCGCAGTTCTCGAACTCCTCCGCGGGGTGGAAGACCTGGATCGAAGCCCACTTCGTCAAGGGTGACCACCCCTACTACATCGCGACGTACTTCCTCCTGATCGTGTTCTTCGCCTTCTTCTACGTGGCGATCTCGTTCAACCCCGAGGAAGTTGCCGACAACATGAAGAAGTATGGTGGCTTCATCCCGGGTATCCGGGCTGGTCGACCTACTGCCGAGTATCTGAGCTACGTGCTCAACCGGATCACTTGGCCGGGCTCGCTGTATCTGGGTCTGATCGCTCTTGTGCCGACGATGGCGTTGGCAGGCTTCGGTGGCGCCAATGCCAACTTCCCGTTCGGCGGGACGAGCATCCTCATCATCGTGGGTGTGGGGCTGGAGACCGTGAAGCAGATCGAGAGCCAGCTCCAGCAGCGCAATTACGAAGGGTTCCTCCGCTGATGCGAATCGTCCTCGTCGGACCGCCCGGTGCGGGCAAGGGCACGCAGGCCGCGTTCCTTGCCAAGAACCTGGACATTCCGCACATCTCCACGGGTGACCTGTTCCGCGCCAACATCTCGCAGGGCACGGAGCTGGGCCTCAAGGCCAAGGCGTACATGGACGCCGGCGACCTTGTCCCGGACGAGGTGACCATCGGAATGGCCAAGGACCGGATGGAGCAGCCGGACGCCGTCAATGGCTTCCTGCTGGACGGGTTCCCGCGGAACGTGGCCCAGGCCGAGGCTCTGGACACGGTCCTGAAGGCCGAGGACATGCAGCTGGACGCTGTCCTGGACCTGGAGGTCCCCGAGGACGAGGTCGTGAAGCGGATCGCGGGTCGCCGCATCTGCCGCAACGACAGCGCGCACGTCTTCCACGTCACCTACACGCCGCCGAAGACCGCGGGTGTGTGTGATGTCTGTGGTGGCGAGCTCTACCAGCGCGACGACGACTCCGAGGAGACCGTCCGCCGGCGCCTGGAGGTCTACCACACGCAGACCGAGCCGATCATCGACTACTACCGGGCGCAGAACCTGGTCGTGACGATCTCGGCGCTCGGCAAGGTGGACGAGGTCACCGCGAAGGCGATGGCCGCGCTCAAGAAGTAACCCTGGTTCGTTCGATACGGCCGCGGTGCCCCGCCGGGGCGCCGCGCCGGATAGTTTTTGAGTGCCCTGGACACCGACCGGCAGGGCCCCGCCACGCGGGTGGAGGTGAACAACCCCCAGCTCTGCGCGCAGTTGCGCGG